>JBMYXW010000343.1:0-4473 GCA_049608825.1 Chitinophagales bacterium | reverse complement strand
ATTTAATTCACTCGCTTACAAAGTGTTGTTTGAATTTGCATTTGAGTTTTTAATTTGAATTTGCCTAAGATTTTCTTCTCAAAACCGCTTGTTTATGAATCGGCACAGTAGAACAAGGTTCACCATACATCAAGCTTTTGACCACAGGCTTCAATAGGCGGGTAATCTCTACATAAGCCGAAATCGGAACAGGTTTTTCACCGCAACCTTTTACGACCACCCGTTTGTCTCGGTATTCTTCAAGGTCGACATTGCCCAAGGCTTTTTCAAATAAGATCGTTTTCAAAGTTTCTGCATCTCCAAATATCATACTTGCAGCAAAATGTTCTAAGTATTTTGCCACGACCATATACGCCCAAATAGGAACAATCGCATCGGTCGTACAGGTAATCGCAACGTGTTGGTCTTGGTACTGAGTCCAATCCAATGCTTTGAGACTTGTACGAAAATCTTTTTCCTTTAGCATCAACTCCATATACAAATACTCTTTGATGTCGAAAGTGACAATATCACTTTGAGGGTAAAAATTCTCTAAATTGAAGGTAAGGATGCCACTTTTTGCCACTCTGTTCACAATTACATCTGCCATAGTCACGAATAAAAATTAAAATAGGAATAAAAATTAAAACTGTTCTTCAAAGTTAATTTTGATCAAAAGGAATTAGTACCATGGAACAGAAGCTATTTGACATTCACTCAAGCCCAGAGGACTTCAATATTTGTAGAAAGTAATGCCCTTATTATTAAGTATCGAACCCCGTTAGGAGTTCAACCCAAATCAACGTCTAAATCACTTTGGTTCAACACCTAACGGAGTTGGTGATTTTTTGGGTCATATTTACTACAAATATTTGACTCCGAATGGAGTCATTAATATTAGCAATGTGCAGTTATTTATGTTACATGGTAATTAGTAGAGTTAATTTGAAGTGTATTTACAACACTGAAAGATAGGAAATCGTTTTTGGGTAAAACCAAAAAACGCAGATGGAATATAATTTCCATCTGCGTTTTCTTTTTGTTGGTTATTAATCATCAACTAATAACCGAGTACTAAAAATTAATAAGTTCTTGTATTGGCACGCATATCTTCAATTTCTGCTTTGTCCGCCAAGTTTGCAAATACAGAATTGACTCTTTGAATCAACTGTGTAGCCGCATCCTTCTTTGCTGCAGTCATGTCTGTTGGCTCACCAGCCGCACTTACCGAGGTCACTTCCACTACATATACTCCTCTCGAACCTTCGATAGGTTTAGACATTGTATTGGGTTTAATAGCGAAAACAGCCGCCTGTACTTTGGGTTCTGGTCCCAACTCAGCAGGGCTAAAAGAAGCAAAATCAACACCAGAAGCAGTTTTTACTTCTACCCCCATTTGAGAAGCTACTGCATCTAAACTACTTGCAGAGCCAATTTTTTCTTTGATTTTTTCAGCCTGTTTTTGTTTTTTCACCTCAGCTTCTACTCTTGAGCGAACATTTTCCAAAGATTCCAAACCAGGCTCACTGACAGATTTCAAAGCAGGAATCACATAACGCTCCAAAGTTCGACCACCAGGAAGTGTCTCATCTACTTGCAGTACCTTATCAATCACATCACCTGCATTGGCTTGGAAAGCCCAAGTAACGATTTCTCTATTAGCACCCAATCCCGCAATGTCATAGGTGTTTTTGGTCAAGCCACCAGCCGTTCTAACTTGAGAACCCTTTTCTTCAGCTGCCGCTGTAAATTGGTCTATGGTTCGGTTGTTAGCCACAAAACTATTGGCAATTGCATAAGCTTCATCACGAGTCGCTTTACTTGCTTCAATGTTTCGGGTAAACATAGCTACTTGTACAGATTCGGTAGTAGCATCTGCATCCAAAATCTCTACTAAGTGCCATCCTTGAGCAGTTTGAAGGGTAAATACATCTCCTTCTTTGTATTCATAAAAAATAGCATTGTCCAAAGCAGGCAATCCTCTAAATTGACCAGGCTTAATATATGCTGCCATTTCACCACCATTGTCCTTAGAAGCATCATCCGAAAATGCACTTGCCAAAGCTTCAAAATCCCCACCCTTATCTAATACAGTTTTTATACTGTCAATCATTTCTTTAGCTTGCGGGAATGACATGGTTGCACTTGCTTGTTTGACAATCACTCTGATTTTTGCAGAATCTGCAATCATCTTTTTGTCCATTAGTTTGGCAGCCTTGTAAGAACCGCCTTCATAATAAGGTCCAATTACTGTTCCTGTTGACACCACAAAAAGTGAATCTCTGATGTCTGCCTTAGCAACTAGGTTGTCTTTAGAGAAGTAAGCCGAATTAAAAGGTGTTTCAGAATATTGAACACGCAAATAAGTTCCCATATCATTCGTTTTTTGGAATTCTCCTAGACGAGTAGAAATGTATGTTTCTGCATCAGTAGTATCTTTTGCAGATGGTTTGATAGGGAAAATCACAAAATTAACGCTGCGAGTTTCTTCTTTTTGCTTGAACTCATTTGGGCGAGCGTTCATATAAGCCATCAAATCGCTATCCGAAACACTAATATCCGTTTCAGGAATATTAGAATAAGGAATTTGTACGAACCGGACTTCTGCTTTTGCATTTTTTTCAGCATAGCTTTGTTTCGCCAACCAATTTGGTACATACACTGCTTTGTTTAAGAGTGCATTGTATTTGTCTCGAAGCTGTCCTTGATAGACACTTTGCTCAAAAGACTTGAATTGTCTTCTCTGGGCTTGGGCTTGAGCATATCCAGGGTCGTCAGCATCTAAGTTTAAACTTTCTAAATACTGAGTCAGTTTTTCTCTACTGAAAACACCTGTTTCGTCTTTGAATATTTCAGCATTAACAATCCCAGGATGAACAAGTAGAGCTTCTTTGAACTCTGTATTAGAAACCGTCAAGCCCAACTCATCATATTCTCTTTCGCTGAGTTTTTCTTGAACATATTGTTGCCAAGCTTGTTCTCTTATCTGAAAACGGGTCTTGTCATCAACAGGAATACCACTTTGATTGTAGTTGTCTTCCATTTGCTTCACCCTTGTTTCGTAGGTGTTTCTCATTAAAGGCTCACCATCAACATTCCCCAGTATATTAGGGTCAATTTGACCTCTACCAGCACTGCTCATTGCATCCATGAATAAGAAAGCCACAATAGCGGCTGCAATCACAAACACTAGCAATCCTACGTTTTCTCGTATCTTACCTATTGCTGCCATTGGTTTATTGTTATTCTAGTTTAATTTTTGAAAATCGGAGGGCAAAAATACATTTATTCAAACGTAAATTCAAATCCTAACAGAATTAAAAGTCACCTTTGAGTCTAAGTAACACAATTTTGATACGATTCTGACTTGCATCTAAGATTTTGAACTCAAAATGAGCCGTCTCTATTCTATCACCTATTGCAGGAATGCTCTCATGTATGTGGATAATATAACCACTTAACGTCTCATAGTCTCCTTCAGGAATTTGAAAATTGTATTTCTCGTTTAAGAAATCTATTTCAAGACGAGCTGAAAAACGAAAATTTTTCGCATCAATTTTTTTGTCAATCAATCCTTTTGCATCGTGTTCGTCTTCTATCTCCCCAAAGATTTCTTCAATGATATCTTCCAATGTTACCAAGCCCGCCGTGCCTCCAAATTCATCTACTACATAAGCAATACTTTTTCGATTACGAATGAAAGTTTGAAGGAGTGTTACAGCAGGCATTGTTTCTGGCACAGCCATAATGTCCCAGACATTTTTTTTGATTCGGAGAATATCTTGATGGTGGACATATCCAATTATATGATCTATGTCTTCTTCATAAACGACTAACTTCGAGTGTTTGGTTTTGATAAATTTTTGCTTTATTTCCTCTATTTCTTCTGATTGTTCTACTCCAATAACTTCGGTACGTGGAACCATGCACTCCCTTATTTTGGTATGAGTTAGTTCCAAGGTTTTCTGAATCAATAAGGTGTTTTCTTCTGGGGCAGGTTCATTATTGAAGGTAGAAGCAGTATCATTATTGACTTCTAAGTTTTCTTCAAGGTAGTGTTGCAAATCTACTTTTCCCAAAGCCAATTGTTCTTCATCTTGATAATCAAGTCTAAAAAACAATTTCAACAAAATTTTTGCTAAAAAAACTACAAAAACTACAAAAATCCATAAACCACCATAAATAACTGCAAAGGGGAGAGCCAGAGCATGTAAAATGCCATTGGGATTGAGTCGAAACAAGTTTTTGGGTAAAAATTCGCCAACAATTAGAATGAGGATTGTAGAAATAATCGTCAAGATAAGTTGTACCAAAATTTCTGAATCGGGAAACCATGTATATAAGTAGGGCTCTAATATTTTTGCCATGGTAATTCCATAAAATACCATGGCAATATTATTACCTGTAAGAGTAGTTGCCAAAAACTGTGAAGGTTTCTTATAATATACAGACAACAGCCTAGCAGTAACTCCAGCTTGTTTCTGCTGCAAGGCA
>JBMYXW010000342.1:0-4475 GCA_049608825.1 Chitinophagales bacterium | reverse complement strand
GAAGATATTTGAGCAGTTATAATGGTTTTTGATTTGAAAATAAAACCAATTTACAAAGAGACTTGTTTCTATAGAAAATTAAAGAATTATGCTTATACAAGTAGAAAAAACGGAAGATGCAGTAGTTATTAAGCTGCCTCTAAATACGAAAGCATCGGATATACAAAATGTTGTTAACTACTTCAAATATGTAGAATTGGTGGGTAAAAGTAAAGCAACGCAGGAACAAATTGACGAACTGGCAAAAGAGGCGAAAAAAGGATGGTGGGAGAAGAATAAAGCACGATTTAAAGGCGTAGAAGGTTTTGAAGACCTTGTTTAATTTTGACTTATGAAAGTGGTTACTTTTGAGTATGTTAAAGAGCATATTCTTTGAGGTGCTAAAGGTGGATTTTCAGCAGAGATAATTTTAAAGTGACTAAAAACTTTGAATTTGAGCTTGTACCTTGAATTTGAATTTCCTAAGTCTCCACCTCAATCCCCATTTGCTTCATCAGCGTCGTCGCATTCATACTCTGACAAACTCCTCTCTTAAAAGTATAATCAAAAATCATTTTCCCTTCTTCGGTGATTTCCACTTCAAAACACCAATTCTCTACTTTTTTATCCGTGCGGTTTTCCATCGTACAGAGGTCGAGGTCGTGAGTCGCAATGATGCCCACGCCCTTGTGTTGAAGGAGTTGACGAATCAATGCAACAGAGCCTTGATGTCGGTCGTTAGAATTTGTACCCTTCAAAATTTCGTCCATCAAAAAGAAAATAGGTGTTTGTTCAGCTTCCACTACGTCAATAATTTTCTTCAAAGCCTTCAATTCTGCAAAAAACGAAGACTCATTTTCCTGCAAAGAATCCTTGTTTCGCATACTCGAATTGACTGTCACTACCGAAGTTTCAAAACTTTTGGCGCATACTGGCGCACCTGCTACCGCCAAAATAATGTTGATACCCACAGTTCGCAAAAAAGTACTTTTGCCCGCCATATTGGAGCCTGTAATCAAGATGATTTTTTCTTTGGACGGAACGTGTAAAGTGTTGTTGATGCGCTGTTCGGGCGGAATCAAAAAATGTCCCATTTCGGTGGCTTGCAGTTGGAAATGTTGGTCGTGAATCGTGGGCAATGTCCAATCGGGGTGATTGAAGTGGGTGTTGGCGAAACTACTCAAAGCTTCTATTTCACCCATGACTTGCAGCCATTCTTCCATATTTTGCTGCATTTGTTTTTTCCACAACTCCAATTTTCTACAAAAAATCAATTCCCACAAAAAGAAGGTATTCAAAACCAAATAGGCAAATACATTTTCTCGCACATTGAGGTTGGCGGCATAGCCACTTAACTCTCCAATGACCTTACTTGCCGATTGATTGTTCAGTTGCAGTTGTTGTTGGATTTGTTTCAGTCTTTCTGACTCAAATTTTTCGCCTTCGATGACTTCAATGAGTTGGCTGTAAACGGTGATAAGTTTGGATTGCTTTGCTGTAGAATCAATGGTTTTGGTAACACTATCATGGGTGTATTTGATGAATCCCAAATTGACAAACCACAATAGGAGAGGAGCTATCAATGGAACAATGCCCATGCTAAAAAGCACAATCGCAATAGTCATCAAAACGGGCAATACAAAAATGAGTACTTCGACAAATCGTTGATTGAGAATGAAAAAAGGTTCTTTGAGCCATTGCAGAATCGCTCGAATATCTTTGGGCGTATCTTCTACTTGCATTCCTTTGGCTCGGTAATCTTGCCGCCAATCCAAGCGTTTTTTGAGGTCGTCTACGCCCGATTGTCTTTGCAAAATTTCGGCTTTGGTGCTTGGAGCTTTGAGCCAATCGGCTAAGGTTTTGTTGCCCGAAACGGTAGAGGTGCGGTTGAGGAATTGGTAAATGGAGCGGTCTCCGAAAATGTCGAGGTCGTCTATATAGGGATGCTCATCTTCCTTGAATTCCTCTCCGCCTTCAAAAGCTGAAAAATCGTATTGAAGGGCTTTGATTTCTTGTTGGTTGATGAGGCTGAGGCTTTGGTAGTAATCTCGCTGGGCTTTGATTTTGTCGTGCCATTTGACCAATACCGCAAAAACCACCAAAAAACCACCAAAAAAGAGCAATCCAAATTCGGTGTTTTTGCTGATAAGATAGATGCCTCCAAAAAAGCAAATCAAAAACAAACTCAATCGGAAATAACCGATTTTGTCTGATTTCTTTTGAAGGGCAGAGGCTTGTGCTTCAAATTTTTCAAAGCGTTTTTGGTAGGTTGATAACATATATTGGTGATTCGTAGATTTGTGACTCGTAGATTGGAAGGTCAAAACAAAATAAGAAGACAAAAGTAAACTATTTAAAAGATTTTTTTGATACGGATTGATTGAGTATTTTAGTGGCATGAAACCAAATACAAAAATCATTATAAGTTTGATTCAAGAAAGCCACTAACTGCATATTTGTAAAAGGAGCGAAAGGAAAAAAGGATAGATATACTTTGCTGTCTGAAAAAGTTTTAAGATATTTGAGAGCCTATTATAAGGAACAAAAGCCTGTCGATTGGTTGTTTGAAATATTACTAAAAAAAGAATGGAAAAACTCCAAAGTCTTTTGGACAATTTGGATATATAGAAATATCAACTATTTGAGGTTTTTTCCTCATCCTCTTTTATTGATTTATCTGATTAGCAAAAAAGTACCCAACAAATATCAACTAAATTATTCGGAAATTACTTGCGATATATGTGCACCTTGGTGTACGTATTGACGAGTTGGCCACAATTATCAAAAAATGAAATTAACAAAAGCAGAAATTGAAAGAATTATAGACTACGAAATAGTTGTAGATTGTTATACGGAAGAAGAAGCAAATATAGGTTGGGCCATTTACATGGAGGAGAATTTAAATTTCCCATTTGAGGCAGAATATTTGGTAAAAAAGAAATCTGGTGAAAATCAATGGAAAGAAGTTAGTGTTATAAATAATGAAACCGATGAATCAAGTTTTGACGGAGGGGAATGGTATGTGGAAATTGAGCTTGATGAAATAATTATCTCTGCAAGATTAGGTGAACTTAAAAATATAAAAGCAGATAAAGAAACAATGGAGGCACTTCAGGTATGGAAGAGCAAAAATAGATACTGAATCAATGAAAGACTTTTTGGACTACATAAACTCACAAAACATTGAGCAATTAAGGAGCGAGTTACAAGAGCTATTTTCAAGTTATGAAGTGGTTAGAAACTACTTCCATATTAAGATAAAGGAAAATGGAGAAGTAGATAAGTTTCTACTAAGGAAGTATGAAGACGAAATAACGAAAGCAATTTATCCAAATGAAAGAATGGAAGGAGGACTTGACATTGGCAAAGTAGATAATATAATAAAGGGTTTGAATAGCGACTCAACAGTCAAATATTATATCGAATGCAGCTTGTTTTCGATTGAAGAATGTACTAATATAGCCAATGAATTTGGAGGTGATTTTGGAGAGGACTTTTTCATTTACTTTGAGGAATTATTTGAGAATGTAACAAAGATAATAATCAACCAAGGGCATGAATCAGAGTACAAAATAAGATTAAGAGAAATTGCCGATTCAGCATTTGATGGATATGGACATTATGACCAATTACAAGATACGGTTAACGAATATTTCAGGGAATAAAAATGAAAAAAACTGTGGCTAACAATGCATAGCTGTCCATAGTGGGCAAAAGCCCGCCACGTCAGCTATGCGGGGCTGTTGTAGGTAATGTAAGAAAAGAACCCAAAATGAAAGTTGAAGAATATTTAAAAACGAACCACTATTTAAAGTCAAAAGAAATCATTCTTAATGATTTAAATACCGCATTGAGCAATCTTAAATCTGATGACCCAAAAATCAGAAAAAAAGGAGAAAAAAGGCTCAGTTCAAATGCACGGAGAGAGTTAGGTTGGAATTGCATAACCGTTCGAGAATGGTTCTTAGATGATTCTAATAAAACCAAAATCTATAAAGTTATCCAAGACGAAAAAGCAGATAAACTATTGGCTGGATATTTACTTACACTATCTTTCTTCTATGAACGCTACATCGACCACGATATGTGGGATGAAATTTACGAGAAGCAGGTTGAAGTCACTTATAAAAAATGGATAAAGTCGATTACTGATTTATATTCTGACTATAAATCGTCACTCGTAAAAAAAGAAATAGCATATCTATTGGCAATAATTGGAGATAACAAAGCTTGGGATATTTTTAATGAATTGATAAAAAGAAAAAACAGTATTTCAGGTTGGGTATTTTTTGCTTGCAGCAGGTATGCTGAAAAGTCAATAAATCAAAAACAGCTGAAAGAATTAATCATAACCTTTGATTCAATTATTAAAAAAACTAATAATCCTAAGGTAAAAAGGGAAGTTAATAAAGCAAAAGATGCTTGTTTAAAAATTGAAAAGAATAAATAAACCACTACCTACAACAATGTGTAAAATGGTGCAACAAGAAGTTGTT
>JBMYXW010000341.1:4260-4491 GCA_049608825.1 Chitinophagales bacterium | reverse complement strand
TATTGTTAAGGTTTCAGAAGGTTTTGTACAGGAAATCAGAGAGGATATTAAAAGAATATAAACTAAACAATGCAATACAAAGGCATTAACCAAGAATACTTTGAAGTCAACCTAATAGATTTTCAGATTGACTTTCTGATTGTAGCAGAATTGGAAGTTGCTTATAGCTAAAAAGTGATTCTTGTGTAGCAAAAATAATTGAAAGGAAGCTATATGTTTGAAGGCATATAG
>JBMYXW010000341.1:0-4250 GCA_049608825.1 Chitinophagales bacterium | reverse complement strand
AGCGCTTCAACGGTTAAGTCATCAGGGCAGGTATCAAAGAAAGTCGCGGTTTGCCTGATACAGCGACAATAGGCATCAATTGTTTTATCACTTTTTCCTTGAACCTAAATGTGATTTTAGGGTTTCAGCAAAAGAAAAAAACTGTACTTTTGCAGCCTCAAAAATATACAAACCTTATGAGTCACTTTGATCGTTTTGCTCTTCGACATCTTGGACCCAATGATGCAGAAGTTAAGGAAATGCTACAAGCCGTAGAGGCTAACTCTCTTGAAGAGTTGATAGAGGAAACCATTCCCGATTCTATTCGCCTTCCCGAACCGTTGAAACTTGACAAACCCTTGAGTGAATACCAATTTTTACAGCATATACGAGGAGTAGCTTCTAAGAACAAGCTGTGGAAATCTTATATTGGTATGGGTTATTATGGTACCATCACACCTCCTGCTATTCAGCGAAATGTCTTTGAAAACCCAGGTTGGTACACCCAATATACGCCTTATCAGGCTGAGATTGCACAAGGGCGATTGGAGGCTTTGTTGAATTTTCAAACGATGGTGTCAGATTTGACAGGTATGGAACTTGCCAACGCTTCTCTACTAGATGAAGGAACGGCTGCTGCTGAGGCAATGATTATGGCATACCGTATCAAAAATAAGCGCAAAAGAGGAAACGATGTAGCCAATGTGATTTTTGTGGACGAAGGATGCTTAGAACAAACCATTGAAGTGGTGAAGGCGAGGGCGATTCCTTTGGAAATGGAAGTGGTCGTTGGCGATTTTAGGATTTATGAGTTTACAAATAAAACTTTTGCTTGTTTGCTTCAATATCCGACTCAAAACGGAAGCGTGAACGACTATGCTGACATCGTTCAAAAAGCACAAGCATCAGATGCAATGGTGTTGGTAGCTGCTGATTTGTTGAGTTTGAGTCTGTTGACCCCTCCTGGAGAATGGGGGGCAGATGTAGTGGTTGGTAACACACAGCGTTTGGGAGTGCCGATGGGTTATGGTGGTCCTCATGCTGCTTATTTTGCAGTGAAAGAAGAATACGCTCGTCAAATTCCCGGGCGAATCATTGGCGTTTCGATAGACAACAATGAGAATCCTGCGTTACGAATGGCGTTGCAAACTAGAGAGCAACATATCAAACGAGAAAGAGCAACTTCAAATATTTGTACAGCACAGGCATTGTTGGCGATTATGGCAGGAATGTATGCGGTCTATCATGGAGCAGAAGGTTTGAAGAATATTGCAGGAAAAGTGCATCATTTGACCTGTTTATTGAATGCGAAATTGCAGGAATTGGGCTATGTACAGGTGAACGAACATTTTTTTGATACCTTATTAATAGACCTTCGAAGCCATACTTCCACATCGGGTTTGCGGGTGAAAAGGGTGACAGAATTGGAGGAGGTCAACTTCAATTATTTAGACGATTCTTGTGATTTAATCAGTATTTCGCTGGATGAAACTTGCAGTATTGAAGATGTCCAAAGGATTGTGCGTGTTTTTGCAGAAGCGAATGATATTTCTTTTTCTGAAAATGGGCAAAAATATACAGATGTTGCTTCAATGATTCCTACTAACCTTCAAAGGCAGAGTGAATTTTTGACCCATCCTATCTTCAGTATGCACCAATCCGAGACGAAGTTGATGCGTTATATCAAAAGTCTCGAGAACAAAGATTTGTCTTTGACTCATTCCATGATTCCATTGGGTTCGTGTACGATGAAACTGAATGCGGCTGCTCAGTTGATACCTGTTAGTTTTCCAGAATTTTCACAACTACACCCCTTTGTTCCTATTGAGCAAGCAGCAGGTTATCAGCAAGTTTTTGAAGAATTGGAGCGAGATTTATCCAAGATTACAGGATTTGCAGCTTGTTCTTTGCAGCCCAATTCGGGAGCGCAAGGTGAGTATGCAGGTTTGATGGTGATTCGAGCTTTTCACCACGATAGAGGAGAAGCACATCGAAACATTGCTTTGATTCCTTCGTCAGCGCATGGCACCAATCCTGCAAGTGCAGTGATGGCAGGTATGAAAGTGGTGATTGTGAAATGTGACGAGAATGGGAATATTGATGTGGCAGATTTGAAATTGAAGGCTCAAAAACACCATAAAAACTTATCTGCTCTTTTGGTAACTTATCCTTCAACGCATGGTGTTTTTGAGACTGCAATCAAAGAAATTTGTGAAACAATTCACGAGAATGGTGGGCAGGTTTATATGGATGGAGCTAATATGAATGCTCAGGTAGGCTTGACTAACCCTGCGATGATTGGCGCGGATGTTTGCCACCTTAATTTGCATAAAACATTCAGCATTCCACATGGTGGTGGGGGACCTGGAATGGGGCCCATTTGTGTTGCTGAACATCTAAAAGATTTTTTACCTACACATCCTTTCAAGCTTCAAAATGCTTCAAAAGGAATCAATGCTGTTGCGTCAGCTCCTTGGAGTAGTGCCAGTATTTTGTTGATTTCGTATGCGTATATCAAGTTATTGGGAGAAGAAGGTGTCACACAGGCTACAAAATATGCGATTTTAAATGCCAATTATATCAAAAATCGCCTAGCAGAAGATTATGAAGTTTTATATTTAGGAGAACTAGGGCGAGTAGCACACGAGTTGATATTGGATTTACGGCCTTTCAAGCGAAGTCATGGTATTGAAGTAGATGATGTCGCCAAACGATTGATGGATTATGGCTTTCATGCTCCTACTGTTTCGTTTCCTGTGGCGGGGACAATTATGATAGAACCTACTGAGAGTGAGTCGAAAGAAGAAATAGATAGGTTTTGTGATGCGATGATTTCGATTCGCCAAGAAATGGAAGAAATCATCACAGGAGAAGCGGATAAGGAGGATAATGCATTGAAAAATGCTCCTCATACATTACAGGAATTGACTGCAAATGAGTGGAATCATTCCTATAGTCGTCAAAAAGCTGCCTATCCTCTACCTTATTTGAGCCATCACAAATTTTGGGTAAAAACCGCACGTATTAGTAATTCTTATGGAGATAGAAACTTGATTTGCAGTTGTCCACCTTTAGAATCTTATGAAATGAATGAAACTATTTATTAGAGATAACTTGCTTTTTTTGAAGCAATTGGATTTTTTCAAATGTTTGAGAAAAGTAAAAAAAGTGGTTTGGCTTAGTTTATTGACCAAATTTTAATATTTTTGGCTCGTCTTTTTTAAATCTTGAAGGTAAATAACTAACTTTACCCATAATACTTTAAATACTAAAAGAAATATTTTAATTCCAATTAAACTCATAAATAAATAGCACATTATGAAGAAAAATTTATTGACCCTTATTCTTCTTATTACTACCGTTTGTTGGAGCAATAATGTTTTTGCTCAACCTGCAAACAATGAATGTTCTGGCGCAGAGTTTATCGCTGTTGCTCCAGGAGGTTTTGATTTACAGTTCGGCCCTTATGACAATACAGATGCAACTTCAGAAATGTCTGATCCTGCTGATCCAGGTTTTCCTGATACAGATCCTGATACAGGTGGTCTTCAGGCTACCCTTTGGTATCAATTTGTTGGCGATGGTGGAACTTACTTTATTTACACTGGTGCATCTTGCGCTGGTTTTGACATTTCTAGTGACGACTACATTGATTTAGGTGATACCCAAATGGCTGTTTATACAGGCGATTGTGGTGCATTAGAGATTGTAGCTGCAAGTGAAGACAACTTTATGGTTCCTGGTTATGGATCTGGAAACTTTGCTGCAGGTGTTGTTATCGAAACTGAAGCTGGAGTTACTTATTCCATTATGATTGATGGATTTGATACTTCTGTAGGACAATATTGTATTACTACTACAGATGTATTACCTGCTCCTTGTGACGCAAATGTGGATTTATTGCCTGATTTGCCAACAGAAGTTGTATTGTGTCCTACTGATCAAGTAGATTTCACAGTTGACCCTGCTACATTGAGTTATGGCCCGACTGATTACTATACAGATACTCAAACACCAACAGTTGTTTGGATAATGACAAGTGCTGATCCTATGGGTTTTGATCCATTGACAGCTCCTGAAACTGAAGATATTTTTGTGGGTATTTTCTCCAATGATGTAACATTGACAGATCATACACTACCTGGCACTTCAGATGGTTTGTGTCCAGTTGGCGGTGCGGCTTCTTCATTATCTGAAGTTTGGTTTACAGCTTATATCTTAAACTATACTGAAACTGGTGGCTTGGCATTCCCTAACTGTGATGGTTTTAA
>JBMYXW010000340.1:0-4500 GCA_049608825.1 Chitinophagales bacterium | reverse complement strand
AGCAGTAAAGTTCAATATACTTCACTGAACATCAACGACAATCAGCGTCTTCTACATGGGAGAATTTCTGTTTGCGGCATTTTACACTGAATAAACGCAGTTCACAAAATACCGCAACCATAAATTTTCCCATGTGCCAGCCGCCTACAGTATTGCTGTCAGTCCTCAGCAAGTTTAGTAAGGAAACCATAATCATAAATTTATTATTCGCTCTCGTCGCTCTCGTTCTTTGAATAAAAACAATACAAGATTTCTATTAGCATTAACAAACCGCTAAGGTGATTCGCCTTAGTAGTGGTAAAGCTCGCTTTACTTCACCAACCATCAACGACAATCAGCGTCTTCTACCATATAGGTGCAATTGAAACACCTCTATACGCTGAATATGCGGTAGCACACAACGTTAGTTTTTCAATTGCACCTATATGGTGCCAGCCGCCTACAGTATTGCTGTCAGTCCTCAGCAAGATTAGTAAAGAAATCATACTTGTTTAAAACTCATTACTCACTCTCGTTCTTTGAATAAAAAACGGTTCTTTGACAGGTTTTTGTCAAAAAACCTAAAAAACATTGTTTTCTAAAAACAATACACTATTTCTGTTAGCATCAACAAACCACTAAGGTAATTCGCCTTAGTAGTCGTAAAGCTCGCTTTACTTCACCGACCATCAACGACAATCAGCGTCTTCCACATAGGTAGTGCTTGGTTTACAACTTTCTACGCTGAACAAGCGTGGCTCACGCCAATTATGTAAACCAAGCACTACCTATGCTCCAGCCGCCTACAGTATTGCTGTCAGTCCTCAGCAAGATTAGTAACAGAATAGAAGAATAGGAAGCAAGAAGTAGGAAGAGAAAAGCGAGAAAAAAAATCTCACTTCCCACCTTTTGTTTCTTACTTCCAATAAAAACAAATTGTCAGCATATCATAAAAGATTAAGGTGTTTCGCCTTGATAAGCGAAAGCTTAGATAAACATCACCAAACAGCAATGACAATCAGCGTTTTAACTGCATAGTTGTCGTCAACACGTGCTTAACACGCTGAACAATCATTGCTCACAACAGCACGGTGTTGACGACAACTATGCAGCAGTCAACGCCTACAGTATTGCTGTCAGTCCTTTGACAGGTTAGTGGCAAGTAACCGTTTTATATTTTTAGGTTTTTTAGACCCACAGATGGTTGGTCTGTGGGTTTTTATACCCTATATGGATTCTTTAGATGCTCAATAAATACTTAGATTGATGCTTGTGGTTACTCATAAAAACAACAGCATCAACCAAGAATTCAAAGTATCAATAGAATCCATAGAAACAACAGCATTATGCAAGCATATACCGAACTCCTAAATAAATTTCCCGAAACTGCCGAAGAAATCCAAGCAGCAGCGACCTATTTGGAAGCCGCACCGCTTGCAGAAGATCATTGGCAGGTCATCAAAGGTTTCTACAAACAATTGGAAACGAACCCCAATATAGAATTGCTCACTTTGTTAATCAACAAATTGGACAAAGCCAAATTTTCGGATTTGAAGAGTAAATATCCCACAAAAGCAACTTTGGGCTATATGAAACGCCGAGCCAATCGGTTCTTGCGAAATGCCGCCAAAAACAAACCTCAGCTTTATTTCGACATTGCGAGCGAATTATTGGAGAACCAAAAAGAGACTATTGACCTGACCAGTAACTGGGTCATGGTGAAAACATTGTTTGGAACATCCAAAGAATACGAACAAAAACGACATGGCAGAGGACCATTCATTCGCTTAGAAAATAAAGCAAACATTGCTCGGATAGAAAGCGGTGCTCCTCAAATTTGGGCAGACAATCCAGATTTTGTCGCTCAATTATTGCAGAAAAAAGATTTGGATTCAGTCATTTATTCATTCGCTGCAAAAACACTTTCTGCAAATAGAGTAGAAATTCCTCCTTTGAGTGAAACACAGTTAAAAACCTTCTTTGACTCCAATTCTGTTTGGCTTCAAGTTATTGCAGCACATCAAGCATACCAACAATTCAAAAGCGGACAACTACAAGACCCTCAATTATTAGCAAATACGTATTTTTATTCTCCCGCCAATATTCGCCAAACGCTCTTTGGGGAAATCAAACAAGTTATTGAAGGAAATACTTCAAAAGACAAGGACGATACGGCTTCAAACAATTCTTGGTTTGGAAAATTGGTACGTTCTGCTTTGGGAATCAATCAACAAACTTCAACACCTTCTCCCAAAAACACCAATACTTGGTATCGCACCTTTGCAGCCAATATTTCCCACATTTTCTTTAGCCAAATCGAAACTCCAATCTCCAAGCGAAGATTGAAGGATATGAAGAATTTGACGCTCGAACTCAAAGATTATGTGTCTTTTACGGTTATCAACAAACACATTGAAACCATTTTTAAAGCGGAAGACGAACGCCTACACGATTTGGCTTTTGGTGTAGCTGATATGGTCATGTCAAGCAATATAATGACTTGGTTATCTGCCGTTCCCAACAAAAAAACGGAGATACGTGAACGCCTCCAAAAGATTTTTATCCGCAAAATGAATGTCAGTGATTTGTCTTGGACAGATATGGAAGGATTCGTGTATCACCAAGAATTTTCGATTGCCGATTTTGGATGGCACTTAGTTAGCAAATGGTCTCAAAAAGTGCGGTTCACACAGCGATTTTGGGGAAGACAATATTATCATTCTCATTCCCATTCTTTATTACATTTCATTCAGTCGGAATATGGTGTGAATTTGCTCTTGAAGCACTCCAAAAATCAGTTGAACTGGGTGATGTGGTACAAACAAAACTTCATCTTCATTTATAAAAATGCCCTTCCTCGCCTCAAAGAAGCCTTCAAACCGCTTTTTTACCAAAATGCACGAGCGCACAAGTTTTTGGATTGGTTGCCATTCATTGCAGAATTAGAGGAAGAGCGAGATCAAATTTACTTAAATCTGCAAAATGGGGTTGATGCCAGTAATTTGAACGGGCGCACCTTTATTTATGTGTTGGTGCATGACAATGAATGGGTTAAGGGAATAGCTTGGAAACTCTTTGTTGGAAAATGTCTAAACAAAACCAAGTTTACCCAAATCATCACTTTTAATCTTCAAAATGTCGATATAAATACTTCTAAGAAATTCATCGAATTGATGATGAATACCAAAAATGAAGAAGTAAAAAACCTCTTTTTTGAAATTTTACCAAGTATTCTTGAAGAGAAACCCCAATTAATCAATCGTTTGATACCTATTTTTGAATATGTAGTCGATTTGTTGAATCAAAACACAGCATTGGATTTAATCAAAACCGTTGCAGAAACTGACTGGACTACGATTCGCTCTCATTTGGTGAAATTTGTTGAAAAAAATTCTGAAATGTGGAAGCAAATTTTGGCTGCAATTCCAAATGAAACCACAACAACACTACAAAACCGCACCATTGAAGATGATGATATGCTTCAATTGTTCTTCAAAACCAACGATGTAGAAGTTTTGGATTACCACCAACCGATATTTGCCAAAATGCTCTACAAATGGATTCAAGAACATTTGGATATGTTCACTTCAAATTCGGATGGACTATTCAAAACGGTGATTCACAAAGACCCAAAAATCAGAAAATGGGGTTTTGAACAATCTGATAAAGTAGGCATTACCATTCCTTTTGCCCTGCGAATGATGGAAGCTGGAATGCCAGAAACTTTCCACAAAGGCAAAGAGTATTTTGAAAATGTGCCAATAGGTGATAAGGATGAAGTGGAATATGTATTGGCATTGTGTGACAGTCCTCAAGGTGTAGTTCGAAGCTATGGAATTAAATATTTTGAAGCTCGAAAAGAAAATCTGAAGAAAAACGACATCGCAATTGCTTCTCTTGCAGAGCATACAGATGTACGAATCCAAGAATTTGTAGCGAAATCTTTGGTAGAAAAGAAGGAAGTGAAAGAAGATTTTATTCAATACTTCGATAAATCGGTGTTGAGAAGTCGCAATAAAGGACGAAAAGTCAAAGAGTTGGTCAAATCTCGCCTGCAAGGGTTGGATTCTGAAAATGTAGATAGTAAAACACTGATGGAGTTGGCTCGAAGCCGCAATGTGCAAGATAGAGAATGGGCAATTAAACAATTGACGAAAATGGCATTGGCGGGTGAAGAAGTGGAAGGGTTCTTGGTTAATTGAAAATTGGAGGTTGTTTGACAAATTTGGTGAAGTATGTAAAGACTACTGTAGTCTTATTATCAATTTCACCGAAATCTACTCCGTTAGGAGTAAAATATTTGTAGAACGTCTAAAAAACAACAAATCTCCAACTCCATAGGAGTTGAACGTCAGCTTTATTTGCTTGTTATATTTGGGTTGAACTCCTATGGAGTTCGATAAATTCTGGCTTCGTTTTCTACAAATATTGAAGTCCTAGCGGACTTTAAAAATTGCCAGAGTACCAAAAAGTGGACTATAAACTATTAAATCAATTCCAATAATTTAGCAATAAAACAAT
>JBMYXW010000339.1:0-4506 GCA_049608825.1 Chitinophagales bacterium | reverse complement strand
TCATAATAATACCGATTCTCAAAATCTCGCCATTCGTCCACATAGTTGGGATGTACTTTGAATACATTGGCAAAATGCAAAATAGGGTCATTGCTTTGAAGAGCTTTTTGAAGGTGTGCCTCCAATTTTTTGTCGTAATCCGTTGTTTGAGAATCATCACTTTCTGCAATATGTTCTACGAAATCATGCATGATTTGAAGACTCAACTTATTATCTGCAATTGGGACAACCTCCACAAAATCACAATCGTTTTGTACCTCTTCCAATTGGTCTCTGTACAAGACTCTTGAATAGGGTTCATCACGAGGTACACGAATTATATCTTGCGAAATCAAGTGAAAAAATGCCTGTACTTCAGGTGTTTTCAGTGCTTGAGCAATGTTGTAGTGCAAATAATCCAGTTTCTTCATTGTATAATGGTGATTGGTGAAATGGTGATTAGTTTAGGTTTTAGATGAAAAAGCGAGAAATGGGAGGTGAGGTGTAAATAATTAACGTTTTACTTCTTGCCTCCCTATTCCCTCATCCCAACTAATCAACATAAGGTTGTGCCATTAATGCCTTTGCTGTTTCGACAAAACGCTCTTTTTCGGAAGGGCGAGGTGGCTTTGCAGCGAAATTACCTTTTTTATCAATCAAAAAATAGAGGGGAACTCCCGCCACATTGTATTGCTGTGCGGTGAAAGATTTCAAACCTTGTGAAAGTACTTGTACACCGACCAGTTCTTTTTTCGCTACCATATTGCGCCAAGCATCTTCCTTTTCGTCAATCGAAATATACAGAAAAACCATTTCTTCGTTATCCAATTCTTTGTAAATTTCCTTAATGTATTTCACTTGCTGCAAACAGGGGTTGCACCAACTCGCCCAAAAAGAAACATGTATGACCTTGCCTCGAAAATCTGCTAAGGAAACAATCTCGCCTTCAATGGTTTTGAGCATAAAATCAGGTGCTGGACTTCCCTCTGCAAATTTTTTGGCATTGTAGAAAGTTTTATTGACGGTCGTAAAATATGTCACATTGTCATTTGCGAAATCAAAATCATTGTAAATTTCTTCCAATGATTTTACATCCCCTTTCATACAGCCTTGAATGATGATTTTGGCAAGTGTAAATTCTCTAATGTCTTTGTTTTGAAGTAGATTTTTGGCAATTTCATACTGCGAAACATAAGGAACTAAAGTAGCACCTTGTTTGGCTTGTTCATAATAAAGGTATTCGATATAGTACCGCAAAAAGTTGGAGTAAGCTTCGCTTTTCACCAAAGCACCATTTTCAACTCTTATATCCTTCAAGAAATTAAAATAGACATTGGACAACTGCCATTTCTGCAATTCGGCATATCGAAGTTTGTCAAATGCGTGATTGTAAACAATGTCGCCCAAAGCAAATTCATCAAATTCGTTGGTGAAGGTATGATTTGTTTTGTATTTTTTGTAGAAGTCCATTTTTTTCATGCGGCGATTGTTAATGAATCGCTCAAACTCATGCGTCATCATGTGACCTGCTTCCATATTGATGTAAATCTGGTCAACTTCTTTTCCAAATTCATTGTAGTAAGCTGCCAGATAGCCGTTGTTGTCGGCTCCTGCTCCAGTAAATTTAATGGTAGGCAACATTTTCTCGGCTTCAAAAGTCACCTTGAAACGCTCACCTGGTACAACATATATCAACAGATTCTCAAAGGCATGTTCAAAACGAACCAACATTGGTTTTTCGGGTTGAAACGCCAATAAGAAGTGTCCATTCGATTCATCATCAATGGTAACAGGTGTAGAATAAATGGTTTTTTCACCATTCAGCGCATTGTCAATAATGGTCACACTGACTTCTTCGCTCGAAGGAAGTTTTATATCTCCTTCAATGACAGTATATCCTTGTGCATAAATGGACGTAGAGAGGGAAAATAAAAGTAGTAAAGACAACAAAAATTTAAAATTCATAATGGAAGGGGTTTTGATTAATTTTGACTTTGATAGGCTGCAAAGTTTAATATCAATAACTGCAAAAATAAGAGGTGAGTATGAAGATTTGGGTGTATCTATTTATTTTTAACTGTTAGTACCACAAATAAATTGCCAAAAACTAGAAGTTAAGCTTGTATTTCATGGCTAAAACTTTCCAAAATAAAATAAGTTCCCAATTTTGGCTTTTTTTAGTCTAAAAATTTTTCATTTCAATAAAAATCAATCTCCTTCAAAAGGAAAACTACAAAAGTCTTTCTCTCAAATTTGAGCTTTCGGCCTACTGCTTCAACTGTTAAGTGCTTGACACCTTTTTGTCGATTAAAAGTGTTGATAACAATTCAACAATAGAACCATTCAGCACTACTTACTTTCGACCTGAAAATCCTCCATTTTCAACAATCGTTTCCATCGTTCTTTTCCCGTTTTGTCAAAGGCTTGAATGGTCATTTCTCGTTTTTTGCGTTTGCCTTCAAGGGTGATTTTGATGTAGTTGTGTTCGGGAAGAATGGTTTCCTTTATTACCGAAGGATGTTTGACCTCTTCTGATTTCAATACACTATTGTAAGTTCCTGCGGTCAAAGGCGAGGAAGTGATGTCTCGAAGCGGATAAAAACCCTCAGCAGGTGTGATTTCAATCATTTCTGCAAAATGCCTGTCTCCTGTTAAAAATACGACTCCTTCAATTTGGTATTCGGTGATAAAATCCATCAACTCCTTGTATTCGGCTTGGTATTGCTGCATACACTCGGACTTACTCGCTGCGTTCAAAATTTGACTTCCATTGGCAATGAACTTGAAGGGAGCATAAGAAGACAACAAACTATTTTTCAACCATTCCATTTGCTTTTCGCCCAAAAAATCTTTGTTTGGGTCATCGTCTGCTATTCTATCCGCAGAACGGTGATAGCGGCTGTCCAGTAAATAAAATTCTGCATCGCCATAAGTGAATTTGCCATAAGTTCCTTTGTTGTCTGCCTCACCATAAGTGCGATTGCCCCAGTAGTCGGTAAATGATTGAAGAGCTATATCTTTCATTTCAAAGCTTTTGTTGGAATTGTTGGGACCAAAATCGTGGTCGTCCCATATAGCATAATGTGGCATTTTTGCCCAAAAGGCTTGCAGGTCGGGATGCTTGCGAGTGTGGTGAAAACGGTATTGAATTCCATACTCCGAACTCCAATCGGCTTCTCTCAAATAGGTGTTGTCGCCTAGCCACAACATAAAATCGGCATCTTCTTCCGACATGGGTTTGAATATTTCTGTCCCTTTTCCGTAGGGTTTACCTGGTCGGTCATAAGTTGAATCATTGATGTAGGCACAAGAACCCATCAAAAACGAGAATTTGGGCGGATCTTCTCGCCATTCCCACAGTTTTTTGGTGCTGAATTGAAGGGGATAGTCAAAGCTTTGCTGTTTTTTGTTGAGGAAAATGGAATAGTCATAAGTAGTATTCATATCCAATCCTCCAATCGCTATTTTGATGGGATTGAAAGTTTTACCCAATTCTCCTTTGTAGTAAACTAAATGTTGATTGTCTGGTTCACCACTTTTCCAATAGCTTATACTTACTTCTTCAACCTTTGGACTGACTTCCATCCATATCAAGACTTCTCTATGTTCTGAATAACCCAGCATAGGCCCTGAAACAAGGACACCTTGGGCGCTTGCCGTAAAAAAAACAGCGAAAAAACAGCAAGAAAAAAGTAGAAAGTGTTTCATAGTTCTTAGAGGTAATTGAAGTAGGCAATGATGAAAAAAATATATAGGGCAAAAATAGTTTTTTTTTGATTGTTTTGTTAAAGCAGCTTTTTGTTCTATTTTGTAGAGTCATTCAAAGCTTCTATATGTCAGACAACAAGCTTGAAAGTAGAAAATAAACTTTCATTTGGGTATATTTTTCAAAACAATGACTTTTGAAGTTTAGCTTTCAATACCTAAAGTTAGGTACACAAAATGCTTCACTTTAGGTATTGTTTCCTTCAATGAACTTCTCTATCTTTGGCTTCTATTTAGATTCAGTCTAAATAGAAATACAAACAATCTGGTTCGTTACAAACTAAAATTTACCCTTAATGACAAACATTGCAGCCTTAGCAGAGAGAGAAGTAAAAAGAGTTCTTCAATTCAAAGATGCACAAATCGCCTGCAAATTGATGGCAATGGGGATGTTGCCAGGAAGCGTTATCAAGGTAATGCGAAAAGCTCCAATGAATGGTGGTTTTTATTTGAAGGTCAATGGACATGGCATAGCTCTTCGGGTAAATGAAGCTGCTTCTGTTATTGTAGAGTAATTCAATTTAGATTTTGGACGAAGGAAGAAAGAGACAAGAAGTAAGAAAATTTAAAATCTTGTCAAAAACAAACTCCTGACACATAATTTCTGACCTCTGTGAAAAGATTTCTCTAACCTTGAGCAACAATTCCAAACACTTCAAAATAGCCTTGTTGGGTAATCCCAATAGTGGCAAGTCTTCTGTATTCAACCTCCTCACAGGACTTCGGCAAAAAGTAGGCAACTTCCCAGGCGTTACCGTTGAC
>JBMYXW010000338.1:0-4509 GCA_049608825.1 Chitinophagales bacterium | reverse complement strand
CAATTCCTTCAAATCGTACTCTTTGAGGTCATGACCATCCAATAAAATGCGACCTTCGGAAGGGTCGTAGAGTCGGGCAATGAGTTTGGTCAAGGTCGTTTTTCCTGCACCATTCTCGCCAACCAAAGCCAGTTTTTCGTCTGTTTTGAAGGTAAAAGAAAGGTGCCGCAATGCCCAGATTTCGGTACCAGGATACTTGAAGCCTACATTCTCAAATACAAAACCTGTTTCAATTTCTTTTGGGAAGGGAAGAGCCTTCTTAGAGGAAGTGATAGTTGGTTGCATTTCTAAGAAGTCGAAAAAGTCTTGGAGGTACAAGGCGTTTTGGGAAATGCTTGAAAAGCGGGTCAAAATGGATTGAAGTAAGGCTCGCAAGCGATTGAAAGAACCTGCCAAAAAAGTCAAGTCTCCAACGGTAATGATGTTTTTGACGGTTTGTAAAACAATGACAATGTAGGCAACATAATAGCCTGCATTGCCGAGACTATTGAAGACACTGCCCCAAGCTGCTCGCTTGACCGACAAGGCTTTGTTGACTTCATAGTAGCGGTCGGCAACGATTTCAAAACGATTTCGGAGGAATTTTTCAAGTCCAAAAATTTTGACTTCTTTGGCGGTCACATCGCTTGCCCCAATGTATCGAAGATAATCCAATTCTCGCCTTTCGGGTGTCCAATTTCGGGTGATGGAGTAGCTTTTTTCATTGAAGTAGGTTTCACTCAAAAAGGCGGGTATAACGGCTATAAACAACAATACTATCAACCACGGATTGAAAACCACCAAACCTGCTCCCAAAAACAAGATGGTAATAAAGTCTTGAACCTGTGATAAAACCTGCGCCATCAGTACGGTTCTACCTGTGGTTTGTCGCCTTGCTCGCTCCAATTTGTCGTAAAAGTCGGCATCTTCAAACTGCTGCAAATCCAGTCGAGCAGCGTGTTCTATCAGTTGAACAGAAGTTTTGTTGGCGAATAAATCGCCCAAAAGTGCATCCAATAAATTGATGCCTCGATTCAATAAATCGGACATCAAAGCCAAACCAAATTCTATGGCTACTATCGTCCACAGATACTGCATATCTGCTCCTTCAAAACCTACCTGAGCAATGCGAATGACCTCATCTATAATCAGTTTTCCGACATAGAGCATTGTCAGTGGAATACCTGCTTTGAATAGTCGCAAGACGAGATTGCCCAGCATCATAGAAGTGCTTACCTCCCATATCAAACGAAAAAACTTGGGAATATTGTGGAGGGCTTTCCAGCGTTCTTTGAAGGTTAGAGGTGCTGATTTTTTTTTGCCTCTGGGAGTTGAAGGTGGTGGTGTACCGAATAGTTTTGACCAAAAGGACATATATTAGTGGAGTTGGTTAGGTTGGGTAAACATTGGAGTAGAGGTTTTGGTTTTCAAAATCACGCCTCACAAATCATGTAATCATACCTAATAAATCTGGATATTGGGGGGATGTATGATTACATGAAGCTTGATTTTGGATATATGATTTTCAAAATCAAACTTCATTACATTGAATCAATCACCAATCTACCAGTCACTAGTAAACCAATAAACTACGCCAACATCTGAACCGAATCGTCCTGCTCATTTGCATTGGTAAACTTGTATCCTACCCCACGAACTGAGTGGAAAAACTCTGGTTTTTTGGGATTTTTCTCAAAGTATTTCCGGAAAGCCAAAATAAAGTTGTCAATTGTTCGAGTAGAAGGATAGACATCGTAGCCCCATACAAACTGCAAAATCTGTTCTCTCGAAACCACTTGGTTGTTGCGTTCAATCAAGAGCTTCAAAAGTTTGGATTCCTTATTGGTCAAGCTGACCTCACCTTTTTGACAGACAGCACGATAAGTAGCAAAGTTCACCTCGTTGTCACCAAAAGAATATTCGATAATTTCACGAGTTGGAACTTCGATTTTCATGCTTTGGCGTACCAAACGATTGACACGTAGTAAAAATTCTTCCAAATTGAAGGGCTTGGTCATGTAGTCGTCTGCTCCTTTTTTCAAGCCAGTTATTTTGTCTTGAGCAGTGTCTTTTGCGGTCAAGAACAAAATGGGAACATCGGCATCTTCCAATCGTATTTTTTCACAGACATGAAGACCGTCAACTTCGGGAAGCATAATGTCCAATACAATGACATTGAAGCGTTGACCTTTGAAAGTGCGAATGGCGGAAAGTCCATCTCCGACAGGAACAACTTCATAACCTTCAATTTCGAGGTTCATTTTGATGGCTTCTTGAAGGTTTTCCTCATCCTCTACAAGTAAAATTCTGGGCATCATAAGTAGATAGATTTATTTGTGGATTAATTTTTTAATATATTTTAGAAAAATTGTATTCCTTTATGGTATCTACAAAACACTTTACATTGTCGAGTGGGGTGTCGGGATAAACACCATGCCCCAAATTGGCAATGTATCTGTTTGTTCCGAAAGCATCTAACATTTTTCCTACCTCCTTTCGGATAGTTGGGCGGTCGGCATACAGCAAGCATGGGTCAAAATTGCCTTGCAGTGTTTTTTGGTTTCCAATGAGTTTTCGACTTTCAGTAGGCGACATATTCCAGTCCAAACCCACAACTTGACAATTCAATTGTCCAACGGCTTCTCTGGCAAAATAGGCTCCTTTGGCAAAAACTGTAACGGGTACTTCGTCCATTGCATCACACAATTGGGCGATGTATGGCAGTGCAAATTCAGCGTATTGTTGTGGAGGTAAAATTCCTGCCCACGAATCAAACAATTGAATCAAATCCGCTCCTGCAGCTGCTTGTGCTTTGATATAGGATAAAATGCTTAGGGTTATTTTTTGCATCAATTGGTGGGAAGTCTCGGGCTGTTGGTACAACATTCGCCTAGCTTTGGAGAAGGTCTTAGAGCCGCTTCCTTCAATCATATAAGCGAAAAGCGTCCATGGACATCCCGAAAAACCAATCAAAGGAACACGGCCATTGAGTTCTTTTTTGGTCAATCGAATGGCTTCAATGGTATAGTGAATGTCCCTTGCGCCATCTGCAATTTTTAGGGCATCTACGTCGGCTTGTGTTTGTATGGTTTTGGGGAATAGTGGACCTTTGGATTCTATCATTTTGTAGGGCAGTCCCATTGCTTCGGGAATTTCCAAAATGTCGGAGAAAATAATTGCTGCATCTACACCCAGTTCATCGATTGGCTGAATGGTGACTTCACATGCCAATTCGGGTGTTTGTACCAATTCTTTGAAGCCCGAAAGCCTGTTGCGAATCGCTTTGTACTGCGGCAAAATTCTACCTGCTTGTCTCATGAGCCATACGGGAGTGCGTTCTATTTCTTCCCCTAAGGCTGCTCTCAATAGTAAATTGTTCTTTTTTTGCATAAATCTTGAAAAAATATCTAAATAAGGATAGCTTTGATGTCAATCCTTATTTGGGCTTTATTTGTTTTTTATGATTATATGTTTTACTTTAATGTTGAGAGAAATAGTGATTTTGTTATAGTAATGTAATTTTTTTGTTTAAAATTAGTCATTTTTTTTGAATTAAGCCTAAAAAAAGCGTTTTTGGCACAAGTTCAAATTACTTTTTCGCACAAATTTTTAAAATAGCAACTTCCGATTATGCAAATTTTCATGACCCCTTCAAGTCGATTTCAAGATTTAGAAGGTTATCCTTTTTCTGCAAATTATAAATCAGTAGGTGATGGACTGCAAATGCACTATATAGATGCAGGTCCTAAAAAAGCAAAACAAACCTTGCTATTGATGCACGGCGAACCGAGTTGGTCTTACCTTTACCGCAAAATGATTCCTGTTTTTGTAGAGGCAGGTTTTCGTTGTATTGCGCCTGATTTAATTGGGTTTGGCAAGTCTTCAAAACCGAGCAAAACTACTGATTATTCTTATGCAAAGCACATAGAATGGGTTTTGAGCCTCGTTCAGCAGTTAGACCTTCAAAATGTCACCCTTTTTGGACAAGATTGGGGAGGTTTGGTTGGTTTGCGAATCCTAACGGCAGAACCTGAGCGTTTCAGCCGAATTGTAGTGGCAAATACAGGAATGCCTACGGGAGATCACAAATCTCCAGAAGCTTTTTTGAAGTGGCAAGAGTTTTCACAAACGGTCAAAGTGTTTCCTTTTGAGAAAATCATGCAAAATTCTACGGTTTCTAAGTTGTCCAAAAAAACATTGAAGGCCTATTCTGCTCCTTTTCCACACAAAAACTATACGGCTGGTGCGCGTATTTTTCCCGCTTTAGTTCCTACCAAACCCAATGACCCCGAATCTGCCAATAATCGTGCGGCATGGCAAAAGCTAATGGCTTGGGACAAACCTTTGTTGACTTTGTTTTCGGACAATGACCCTGTTACAAAAGGTGGTGAAAGACCTTTTCAGAAATTGGTGCCTGGTGCAAAAGGTCAACCGCATCAAATTATTGAAGGGGGTGGACATTTTCTGCAAGAAGATAAAGGTGCTGAAATTGCAGCGATTATTGTGGATTGGATACGAAAATCATTGATG
>JBMYXW010000337.1:0-4532 GCA_049608825.1 Chitinophagales bacterium | reverse complement strand
TATTTATACGCCTCATTCATTATTAAGTGATTAGAGAGGTTAGGAATTATCAGTTAGGCTTATGTGGTCTGCCTTAATTTTTTTTCCCCTTGCTCTCTAAGAACTTGCAAGTTTAACCGTTTTCGTTTTTCCCACTTTTTTTTGGCATAAGGTGTATAATAACGGTGTTGAGCAAGAAAAACAATATTCAGATTTCGCCATTCTTCATCAGTGTAGGTTTGATTGAGAATCAAATCCCATTCTACTCTAAGCAAGTATTCGTAATCGTCGTAATCGGTAAAAGACAAATGATACAGGTCTGCATCACAGATAATTTGCTGCAATAAATTCTTAGGGCGTTGAGGCATTTTAGTGGCTTCAATACAGTTCATCACTTCTGAAACAACTTCTATATCCACTTTCTGTTCACTCAAAAATTGATAGGCAATTGCTTGACTCACTGCTTCATGTCCTGTGTAAGTGATGGTATGTCCGCAATCATGAAACCACGCTGCCAATACGAGTATTTGCTTTTCTTGCTTTGTTATGGTCAAATGTTTGCAAAGCTCTTGCACTCCTTTTACCACATTTTGGGTATGTTCCAAACTGTGAAAAACTAAGTGAATGGGCAAGCTTTGCTCAAATAACTCTTTGACATAGTACGCTGCTTTTGAGATGATCGCAGACAAATTATTCATATAATATATATTTTGAAATTCCCAAACCGCAAGCCAAATTGTACTTATAACCAACCATTGCAGTATAAACAGGTGCTTTGCTATTGAACGCATATCCGCCTGCTGCTTGCACGAACAAATTGTTTGTTAGATGATAGGTAATGTTACCCAAAATGTTATTGCCAAAATCTTCTACTTCACATTCATCGTCGTCATCATCGTCCTCCATTTCATCTTCATCTTCATCGTCATCGTCCATGTCTTCGTGTTCGTCATCATCATCTTCATTCAAAGAAACAAACTGCCCCTCTGTATTGTAGTAGCCACTTTTACAATTTCCCAAACTATTCGTTCCCAAACCTATCGAAACTCGGTCGTTGAGTTTGTAGCCAAATGAAACTTGACTAATCGCTACATCTGACATTCTTTTAAAGGTCATGTCTTTGGGGTTTAGACTTGGTGTGCCAATAGTAACAGAGACATACCAGTTTTGAAGTTTTTTGGAAGTTGTAGTTGCCTCTCCCTAAAAAATCTCTGTTTTACCATACAAATGACTGCAATTTATCCATTTTTTTTAGGCTTCTGAGCGTGACTACTAATAACAATGTTGCTACAAAAGCACTGACCCAAAAAGAGTTCAATGCCCAATTTCCTGTTTGAAAAAAAATATCTAAACAATCTAAAATAGCAAAGGAAGCGACCAATGCAATCAATCCGCTGTATTCTTGGCGCAATACTTTTTTGAAGGAAAAAGGGAGAACATTGGATTTCCAAGCTCGAAAACGGGGAATGAAAGTGGGAGTTTGAGCTGCCCATTTAAAATAATCTTCTCCAAATTTTTGAAGCAAAAAAGCTTCTTCTGCATACATGATGCGCTCATAATAAATCCAAAATATCAAAATAAATATGAGGACGAGCCACCATGAATTGATGTAAAGGGCAATTCCCAACCAACTAATAAAATTGCCGACATACAAAGGATGTCGCACGATAGAATAAATACCTTTGGTATTGAGAATTTCAGCGATTTGTTGGGTTGTGTTTCGCCCTGACGTTTTCTCAGGCGTGTAACCCACTGTATAAGCCCTGATAATCAAACCTATAAAACTAACAAAAAAGCAAATTGCTTGCCAAAATTCCTTTTGACCGCTGAACAATTGTTGTTTGTTTTCGGCAAGAGCTGCTATGCCTAATAGCAATAATAAGATGGGGAGTTGTCCTCTTCTTTTGAAGAGCCAACTACCATGTTTGTCTAATTCGTTTTTGATGAGCATATTACTTGATAGTTCATATTTGGTTTAGAGATACTTTAAAACTCATACTTTGCTCCTACTTGTACACCTCTAGTAGATGGATAAGCAATGACAGGCAAACTTTCGGTTAGTTGTGATAGACTGCCCATAAAATAAGGAGCTATTTGTAGTCCTATCCGTTTACTGATTTGGTATTGAAGCCCCGCTTCTAACTGGAAAGTGAAGTAAATGGATTCCAAACCATTAGAGGACGTAAAGTCGGGTTTTCCGAAAGACGGATGGGGGCTTGAAATTTCCAACTCATTTTCTACCAAAAAATTAGCCGCTACTCCCCCCTTTATATAAAAACTAAGGCGCTTTTCTCCAATATTGTATTTGACTGCTAAGGGAACGCTGAGGTAAGAGAGTTCTTGTTGGAGTGTAATAGGTACTCGTAGGGTGTCTCCTATGTTTGCGCTTGGAAATTGTTGGGCTATGTCATTGATAGTGAACTGAATTTGGTTATCGGAATAACTGCTGTAAAATTGGTCATTGAAGGTCAAAGCTCCGTTGATATTAGGAGTAGTATAAATTCCTTTTATATTTACACCATTGAGGTCTTGTGAATATTTCAACTTTCCAATTCCGCTTTCGATTTGTAGTTTAGGGTTGACGGCATACCCCACCAACAAACCATATTGCTGCATTTGAGCATCCTCTTCAAATTTTCCATTTATTTTTACCAATTCTTCTCCAATAAACGAGTCTTCATATCGAAAATGATTTTCGCTTTCTCCTAATTGAAGGTAGGTAGATACCGTCAGTTGTTCTACAATAGATTTGAGGTTCAAAGAAGGTAATTCGATTTTAAAGCGTTTCTTTTTTTCTTTTTCCAATTGATTGATTTCTTTTCTCTTCAATACTTGAAAGACTCTATCGTTTTCTTCAACGAGCAGATATGGTTGGGAACTGAGGATTGGTGAATGAGGATTGGTGATTTGATTGGATTGCTGTATTGTTGAATTGTTGGAATCTTGGAATCTTGGATTATTGAACACTGAGGCGGAAAGATGGAGAGATTTTTTTGTGGTTAAATTGTTAGGTTGCTGTATTTTTTTATTGTTGAATGGCTCACTTGGGTTTTTCGCTTGTTTTCCTGTTTTTGTTGTCCTGTGAATAATTGTGTTGAATTTAGCACCAGCTTGTTCAATATTTTTTGATTGTAAATTGGAAGATATGAAAGTAGTTTCTGTGCTATTTGTGCTATGGGACACTATTGAAGTATTCGTTGCTATGTTTTGGTCACTGACCACATACAAACTATCTATTTTGTTGGTTAAAGTAGCAATCGTTTCGTTTTGATGATGGAGTTGTTGTCCTAATAAAGTGATTTTTTGTTGGTGATTATTAGAATTGAAGGGCTGAAAAATGAGTAGGCATACTATGGTCACACTCATTGCAGCCAATAGCGTTTTGAGCAATAGGTTTTGATTACTAAGTTGTTGTACCTTACTTTGAAGCGTAGTGATTTCCGAAGCTCCCGTAGGCACTGCAATAAAAGGAGCAATGTTTCCCCATGCCGTATCATCGGGATTGTCCTCGTAGTCCCCCAAAGATTTTCGGAAGAAATCTTCCAAGTTGTCGTTGTGTAAATTGTCTTCCATCCGTTCTTTTTCTGTCTATTTTTTCTAAAGTACCGTTCAAATGTCGGCGAGTCCTTCGGGTGTATCCGAATTTTCACTTTGATTTGTCACATTCAAAATTCACCATTCTATTATTCAAAATTAATTACGTGTGTATCTCTTTTTCTATCATTTTCTGCAATGCCATTTTTGCTTTTCGCAATTGGGTCTTGGAAGTGCTGAGTGAAACCTCCAACTGTTCGGCAATCTCTTTGTGGCTGTACCCTTCAATGACATACAAATTGAAGACCATCCGATAACCATCTGGCAATTGTTGCACCATTTTCAACAGAGCTTTCTCCCGAAAACTGCTAAAAACATCCTCATTGCTTTGATAAGAATCCTCGATTTCGCTGGTTTCAATGTGGGTAAACAAGTGGCGTTTTTCTCGGCGAATGTGCTTGAGAGCCGTATTGACCATTACCCTCCGCATCCATCCACCAAAAGCTCCAGTAGGTTGGTATTGGTGCAAATCCTTGAATATGTTGATGAATCCTTCTTGAAACATATCATGCGCCTCTGCACGGTTTCGAGCATACCGCAAACACACGCCCATCATTTTGCCTTTGTACTGTTCATACAATTGTTTTTGTGCGGCAGGGTTTCCGTTTTTGCAGGCAGCGATGATTTGAGGCTCGGTCAATTGGGAATCTTTTTGATTGATTGAACTTTGTGTTTTGGACGAGGGAGTACGGAGGCGAGAAGCGAGATGTTTTCACAATTCACTTCTTACTTCCAAAGCCTAATCTAATAGAGTAGTCCAAAAACGAATCAAAAGGTTGCCTCAGAATGAATCAAAACAAAAAAAGCCTTGATTGAAGAATTCCAACCAAGGCTTTTACAAAAAATATTTCTTGAGTGATTAGGTGAAATCGTTTAATTTAAAACTTGGCTATACTTCTAATACTGGACAAATGAAGTCTTTGTAGTTTTTAATAAAAAGATATAGAATTAAAAAACAA
>JBMYXW010000336.1:0-4549 GCA_049608825.1 Chitinophagales bacterium | reverse complement strand
TTACTGCAATTGTAGCTGTGGAAGTACAGGCATCAGCATTTGTAATCGTGACCGTATAAACTCCCCCTTCATCTACGCTTATATTTTGTCCTGTATCACCGTTTGACCAGATATAGTTGTCGAAAGTTTCGGTAACAGAAAGTGTGGTGTTTTCACCCTCACAAAAATCATTGCCAGTGAGCGTTAATGCAGAAGTAGATAAAACAGTGTAAGGAATAAAGACGGTAATAAAACAGTCACTTACAGCAATGTCGTCAATAATATCTACAGATAGTATTCCCGTTGAGGGAGGAAATGTTACATTCGTAGGGTCGTCAATAAATGTATAGTTGTTGAAATCCCCATCAAACCATTCAATATCAACATTCGGATTGCTATTGAGTTGGCTGTGGTACTGTGTTAGGTCTATACCTGTAGCAATGCCTGAACCTGGCGTATCTTCACAGACTTCAATGGTGATGGAGGAGGCAGTAGGCAAAGGAATGATTTCTACATCTACATCATCTGTTCCGGTACAACCTGCTCCATCTGTAACCGTAACGGTGAAGGTAAATATTCCTGAAGAACCTCCTCCGTTTACTGTGATGATATTAGCCGTTTGCCCAGTGGACCAAATATAGTCGTAAGGACCATTGCCTGATTGGGTAGCACCTAAAAATGTACCATCTCCTTCACAAATTGAGAGGATGTCTGTATCTGTATTGTTTTCGATATCTATGACAGGCAGAGTGTTCTCAATTAAGGTAATTGCATCTGTGGCAGTACAGCCATTTCCATCCGTAATTGTCACGGTATAGGTTCCTGCTGCATTGACAGAAGTTGTTGCCATTGTTCCTCCATTGCTCCATTCATACTGAGCATAAGTATTGTTGAGGAATAAAGTACTGCTGCTACCAGTACAAAAATTGTTGCCATCTATAAAGGGCGCAATAGGGGCATTGATGGTCAAGGGAAATGAAAATACATCATCATTGGCAGGTGCTGCACATGCCAAACCTGTGTAAATATCGGTGTATGTATTGGTAGCAGTTACGGAAATAATTGCACTTCCTGTATTTGCTCCTTCTATAACAACAGATTTACCATTGTTTGCGCCAATAATAGTAGCATTTCCGTTGTTGACTGTCCAAAGGTAGCTGTCAGAATCACAGCCTGTTAATGAAAGGGTTACTTGCTGATTTGCACATATAATAGTCGTTGGACTTGTATCTGGACAACTTGCTCCTTGAAATTCATCATCGGGAGCAGTTCGGAGACTTTCTATCCATGCAGCATTGAGGCAAGAATTGGCTCTACCTGGGGTTTGGTCTGTTGAAGCTACACCTGCAAGGTAATTGGAAACATCGGTGTAGTCGTCACTTATGCCATTGTCGAAAAAATAATTTTGGTTACTACCACTCCCTGCGAAATTTATCAATATATTATCAGGTCCGCCCGTGAGATTAGGTGCGCCAGAACCACTTGTTCCGTAAGCAATTCCGTGAAAATAAGAGCCATCATCTTGGCGAACTTGACAAGCATCTCCTCCATTTCGGAATTGGAAATGACCTAGAAAAGTATTGTCTGTTAAGGCGGCGTAGGTGGTAGGAGTATAGAGAGGAGACCCTTCCGCAGCAGGATTAGCACCATTTGGACAAACAGTGTTGTCGGCTCCATTACCAGAATTAGAGGAAAAAGGAACATTGGGTTCGTATTCTATAAAAGTATTGGAAGCATTGATGGGTACGACTCTTAAAAAATCACAATCAGAATCGTCATAATCAACAGTCAAACTACCTATATCTGCCTGTTCTGCTGGTATATTAGGATTGGCGGCATAAATCAATATGATTGTTCCGACAGGAACTTCTTCCCATATAGGGTCAATCTTGAATCGAAGATGTCCTGCTGCAATACCTGTTCCTGCAAGTGCGCCATTGTCTGGTCCAGGGCAATCGGTAAAATCTCCATTGTTGTCATCCAAAATCCATCCACGTAAGTCAACAGTGGTACAAGGGTCTCCTACTACGACCAATTCTGCAAATTCTTTTTGACCACCTGCTTCGCCTTGCGATATTTCATTGACGATGAGTCCTTGGGCTTGAAGAATGTTGGGATGCCATAATAGAAGTAATAAAACAAATATGCCTATTTGTAAAATGCGAGGGTACTTTTGGAACAAATACATAGTTGGGAATTTGGTAAAAAAACACAATAAGAGGGGCGGATAGATTAGGGAACGTAAAGTTACGGATATTTTACTTTTGAGAAAGCGGATTTTCGGAAACCTACTGGCTAAATAGAGTCTTTCTCAGAAACTTACTATTGGCTTAATGCGGGTATTGCTTGATTAGAAAGACTTGGTGAGGACGTTTTTTGCTGCTTTAGAGACTATTCAAATTTATAAAATTTGGAATTTTTATTGTATTGTAAGTATTATTTATGTTTAACAAAAGTATGAAAAAAATAATAATAAAAATGAAAACGGGCAGGTATAAACATATTATGGGATAAAAGAAGGTGTCTTACAATTAGATGATACAGAGCGAGAATGGTCTGAAAATGCAAGACACCTTTATAAATTGGGAAAGCAAAAAGAGTGAGGCTATGTTTTTATACCATCTCACCATTCTTAAAATTCATCACCTTCGTTTGGTGTCGAATAGATTCATTGTGAACTGCATTGTACAAATCCTGCATAAATTGTTCACTCAAACCCAATTTCTCACCCGCTTTCATACGACCACGAATCAGTTCATCCCATCTTGCAGGCTGCAAAATCGTGATGCCATTTTCTCGTTTATAATCTCCAATTTGCTCTGCAATACCCATTCTTTCGACCAAAAGAGAAATAACTTCCTTGTCTTTTACATCAATTAATTCTCTTAAATCCTCCAAATTGTGTTGCACCATTACATCATCCGTTGAAGTTTTGCGAATCACCAAAGAATCCACAATTTCGCCATATCTTTCAGGGACAACCTGTTGTTTGGCATCACTCAATGCTTTACTTGGATTGATGTGTGATTCCAACATGATTCCATCAAAGTTCAAATCCATTGATTTCTGAGATACTTCCTGCAAAATATCTCGGCGACCACAAATGTGGCTTGGGTCACAAATCACAGGTAGTTCGGGTAATCGTCGCATCAATTCAATAGGGATTTCCCAAAGCGGCACATTGCGGTAGCGAGTTTGGCTGTGTGAAGAAAAGCCACGGTGAATCGCTGCCAATTTGGTAATACCTGAGCCATTCAATCGCTCCAATGCACCAATCCACAAAGCCAAATCTGGATTAACAGGATTTTTGACCATCACAGGAATATCCACATCCACGAGTGCATTCGCAATCTCTTGAACAGCAAAAGGGTTCACGGTAGTTCTGGCACCTAACCACAAAATATCTACACCCATTCGGAGCGCTTCATAAACGTGTTTTACATTTGCAACTTCGCAAGTTACAGGTAATCCCGTTTCTTTTGAAGCCTTTTTGAGCCACTTCAAAGCAGGACTTCCGATGCCTTCAAAACTGTTTGGACGAGTACGAGGTTTCCAAATACCTGCCCTCAAAAGATGTATTTTTTGTTTTTTTAACCGTTGAGCCGTTTCCAAGACTTGTTCTTCTGTTTCGGCACTACAAGGTCCGCTTATCAACAAAGGTTCTTTTCGACTCAATCCCAATCCCCAGTCTTCCAAAGGGGTAATGTTCAATTTTACTTGCATGATATTATATATTAATTTTGAATAATAAATTTTGAATTTTAAATATAGGTTAAAACCTTGAATGTTAATTAATTATTTTCTATTCCTCCTTACTCCAATATCCTCCGAATCGCATTTGCCGATTCCATCATCTTTGCCAATTCGTCAAACTCACCTTGTTCGATGTGCCAACGCCAAAGCAACAAATTCTTGACATAGGTATTGATGACCTCCATGATATTGTCTGCGTTCTGTTCAAAAATTTGCGACCACATTTCGGGTGAACTTTTTGCCAATCGCACCGTTGAAGCAAAACCACCGCCAGCCATATTAAAAATGTCTGTTTTGCTTTTTTCTTTCTCTAATACCGTATTTGCCAAAATAAACGAACTGATATGCGACACATGCGATACATAAGCTGCATGAATATCGTGATCAGCTGCTTCCATTTCAATCACCTTCATCTTCAATCGACTATACATAAAACCAACTGTATGTTTGGCTTCCGAACTGCTGTTATTCACATCACAGAGTATTGCCACTTTTCCGTCAAATAACCCACGTATTGCAGCTTTAGGGCCTGAATATTCTGTACCTGCCATTGGGTGCGAAGCTACATACTGTGCTCTTTTTGGGTGATTTTCAACGGCTTTTACCATTCCTTCTTTGGTCGACCCCATATCTGTCACTACTGCATCGTCTTTAATACAATCCAATACAGTCGGTAAAAGTTTTATAATTGAATTAACAGGCACTGACAAAATCACCATATCTGCCACTTCAACCGCCTCCTTCAATTCCATTACCTCATCTATCAGCTTCAATGACAAGGCTTCTTCTCTGTGTGCAGGGCTTTTGTCCACGCCAA
>JBMYXW010000335.1:0-4558 GCA_049608825.1 Chitinophagales bacterium | reverse complement strand
TTTTTCTTTGTCAGAAACATTTGCATGATTTTGTGTGGTTTCTATTTTTTCAATGCGATTTTTTCCATCCTCACAAAATCCTGTAAAGGATATTGTAAGCCATAAAAAGCAAGAAATACTGTAGATTTTCAACATTTACAAGAGCTTGTTTTAGTAATTGAGTTTCGTGGGTTTTATTTATGTAAGACTGATTTTTTTGGTAAAAGGATGTTTAGACTTTTAAAAAACTTTGTTGCAAAATAATAATTCTTATTTGAATATAAAAAAATATTAATGGTTTTTTAACAATTTTTGTCGCAATTCAAAGTCAAAACCTTCTTTTAATTTTTGGTCGTATTTTTTTTGATCAAAACTGTACAATCTTGCTGCTCTATGAGACACATCTTTTTGATATTCATCCAATTCCTTCAAAATATCCATTTTAATAATGTTTTTCCTAAAATTTCGTTTATCCAATTTCCCTCCCAAAATTGTCTCATAGATATGTTGTAATTCTGAAAGAGGAAATTTTTGTGGCAATAGCTCAAATCCAATAGGCTGCCATCTTACCTTTCCTCTAATTCGATCCAATGCCATATCCAAAATTTTATTGTGGTCAAACGCAAGTTTCGGCAAATCATTCATTGGAAACCATTTCAAATCTTTCGCATCACTCGCAGCTTTTGCATAGTGAAAATCTGTTTTTTTGACCAAAGCAAAATAAGCAATCGAAATCACTCGACCTCTTGGATCTCTATTGGGTGCTCCGAAAGTAAATAACTGTTCAAAAAAAATATCCTTCAATCCAGTTTCCTCCTCTAATTCTCGTTGGACAGCGACTTCTAAATCTTCTTTCATGTCCACAAAGCCGCCTGGCAATGCCCAATAATCTTCAAAAGGTTCGTTTTTTCGTTGAATCAACAATATTTTTAAATCTGTTCCATCATACCCAAAAACCACAGCATCAACGGTTACAGAAGGTCGAGGATATTCATAAGTATATGACATAGCTTTATCTAAACTTTAATTTCAAAGTTATTAATGCCGACAATGTACAGAAAGTTTTAGAAAAAATAACCTCAAAAAACATGCTTACATCTATATAGTTGCATTTTTTTGGGAAAAGTAAACATCTGAAACTCTTTTTTTTTAAAAAAATCTTAGATTCAATTAACAAATGCAACTTTTTGTTTGATTTGGTGGAATAAGATGAATTTATTACTTTCGGACAAAATTATTCAAAAATAAAACCATCAATCAACAATAATGAAAACAACACAACTCATTCTAAACTCGTTTCTATTTGTCTTTCTACTCAGCATGGTTTCGTGTGGAGACACTCCCAAAAACGAAACACCAACCGACACAACAGACATAAAAGATGAAGAGTATCGTCAAATGTCGCAACAACTTGCTCAGGAATATATTATCGTGGATGGACATGTAGATTTGCCTTATCGTTTGACTGTCCAAAACTTCAAATTGGATAGAGAGTATTTGGGCATTCCTGTAGAAACGGATGATGGAGATTTTGACTACAAACGTGCAAAAAAAGGTGGTTTGGATGCTCCTTTTATGTCAATTTACATTCCTTCTGATCACCAAAAAACAAAGACTGCCAAAAGTTTTGCGGATGGTTTGATTGATATGGTAACCGCTATTGCAGACAGTATTCCCGACAAATTTACCATAGTAAGTACGCCTAAGGAAGTGGAAAGCACTGTTAAGGCGGGTAAAATCGCTTTGCCGATGGGCATGGAAAATGGTGCACCAATTGAAGATGATTTGGCAAATGTACAGTACTTTAGAGATAGAGGCATCAGTTATGTGACCTTGACACATTCCAAAAACAACCAAATTTGTGATTCTTCTTATGATACAACTCGCTTGTGGAATGGCTTGAGTGATTTTGGTCGAGATGTTGTGGCAGAAATGAATCGAGTGGGAATCATGGTCGATATTTCGCATGTTTCGGACAGTACTTTTTATCAAGTAATGAAAGTTACCAAAGCTCCAGTAATTGCTTCACATTCTTCGGCTCGAAAATTTGTGCCTGATTTTGAGCGCAATATGAGTGATGATATGATTGCAAAAATGGGCGAAAATGATGGTGTGATTATGATTAACTTTGGTTCTACTTTTGTAGATGGAGACAGCCGTGATAGTTATAGTGCATTGGGTGACAGCCTCAAGCAAATATTGGTGGAGAAAGGATTAAAGGCGGATGATTCTTTGGCTTTGGTGATTGAAAAACAATTTGAAAAAGACAACCCTATTTTGTTTGCAGATGTAGAAAGAGTGGCAGATCATATTGATTTGGTTGTCAAATTAGCAGGTGTAGAACATGTCGGTTTTGGTTCGGACTACGATGGGGTGGGCAATACACTGCCTACTGGATTGAAGGATGTGTCGGATTATCCCAACTTACTTTATACTTTATTGAAGCGAGGTTATTCCAAAGAAGATATTGAAAAAATCTGCTACGGGAATATTTTCAGGGTCTGGAATAAAGTTTTGGAGGTCTCGGAAGAAATAAAGAAATCGGAAAGCTAATTTTTGATTTCCAGAAAGATGTGGTATTTCCCCCAAAAGATATGAGTATGATCAAAAGATATTACAGCATTAGCGAAGTAGCTCAAATGTTTCGGGTCAATGCATCTTTGCTACGCTATTGGGAAACGGAATTTTCGATTCTTAGACCTAAAAAAAATCGACAAGGAAAAAGATTGTACACTCAAAAAGATATTGAAAATCTACGGCTGATTTATAACCTGGTCAAAGAGAAAGGCTATACTTTGGACGGAGCTAAAAAGAAACTGAAGGAGAATCGAAGTGAACTGGAGAGTCAATTGAAGGTTATTCAAACTTTGAAAGATATTCGGACATTTTTAGTGGAAATGAGAGACCAACTTAATTAAATACAAAGTTAGTGAACCCCAACATTGACTTGGTAATTCATCTTTCTCATCACTCCCCCATCAAGCCATGCTTAATCGCATACTTCACCAATCCCACTGTATTTTTGGCTCCCAATTTGGCCAATAAATTGCGGCGATGTGTATCCACAGTTCGAATACTGATAAAAAGTTTATCTGCAATTTCGGCATTCGAAAATTCTTCGACAATAAGTTTGAGGACTTCGATTTCTCGGCGAGTCAGATGGACGCTTTTATCTTTTACTTTTGGGCTGGTTTTTCCTTGAAGTTGGGCAACCAATTTGGCAGAAACCTCTATGCTACAATAAATACTGCCCTCCATCAATTGATCAATAGCTTTGAGTATTTCGTTTTTACCTGCATTTTTAAGAAGATAACCTTTGGCACCTGCTTCAAAAGCTTTGGTGATATAACTCAAATTTCCGTGCATAGAAACAATTAAAACCTTTACTTTAGGGTAAAGTTTAGCTACCTGTTTGGTTGCCTCAATACCATTGTATTGCCCCATATCTATGTCCATCAAAATAATATCAGCTTCTATCCTTTTGAGCAGAGAAAGCACTTCTCTTCCATCAGAAGCTGCTCCCAAAACCTGAATATCAGCTTCTTCTTCTAACAAGGAGATGATTCCATCACGAATCATCTTGTGATCATCGGCTACGATTAATTTTATCATTAAGGTATTGTTTTGAAGCTTATAACGTAAACAACGTGAATAAGTAGCAAGATATGAAAAAAAGATATAAATATTTCATAACCTTCAATATTTCAATTATATATATCATTTCCTAAAACCCAAAATCATTTCTTCAACGGAATCTCAACTGTTCCTAAAACCCCCTCTCCTATTTGTGAATCAATCGTAAAAACACCTCCCAGTGATTTTGTACGCATATTAATATTACGCCAACCAATCCCCTTCTTCATCTCCGACATCTTGTTTTTGTCAAATCCCATACCATCGTCTTCTACCATCAAAACCACACTCTCATCGTGCTTTATCAATTGAATAACAATACTTTCAGCATTTGCATATTTAAGTGAGTTGTTGAGTAATTCCTGTCCAATCCGATACAAACCCAACTCAATATTTGCATCCAAACGCTTATTTAAGTTCGTAGCATAAAAGTTAATTTCGGACTTTGCCACCTCATTGGTCATGTTGCACAAATTTTCTAAGGCAGTCACTACGCCAAAATCTTCTACGGCAGAAGGCATCAAATCGTGCGAAATACTGCGAATATCTTGTGCAATGGTTTTGGAAAGTTCTCGAAGAATTGAACAATGAAAGATAAATTCAGGTGTTTTTTCTTCAATAATTTCCTCCAATGATTCTATGTGCATGGTGAGAGAGGAAAAAAGCGGTCCCAATCCATCGTGAATCTCTTGAGCTATTCTACGGCGCTCTTGTTCTACCCCTTGAAGGGTAGCATGCAAGGTTTTTTTTTCGATGGTTTTGATCAAAACATCTAAAGATTGCTGTTCGTCTTTCATTTCTACAATTGAAGGAAGTAAAATTAATTCAAAGAAGGAGATTCAGGAAAGTGAGAAATGATTCGGAAATGATCGTCATTGGTGTCTCTCAAAACTTCTCTCCAAAGATTTTTTGAATCTGCGCCAAAAACATACTTCGATTGACTCGG
>JBMYXW010000334.1:0-4596 GCA_049608825.1 Chitinophagales bacterium | reverse complement strand
AAACGTCTCTACGTGAATCAAAATTTGAAGTTCTTCGTTATCGATGGAATAATCCCAAAAAGATACAATTTCTCTGCTTTGGTTACATTCGGATTTTTTTCGTCTTGGACAAAATTGATAGAAAAAGCATTTTTGCGGAAATAGGTATTATAGATTGAAAAGACCCATTCATGTTTGAATTTTCGGTTGGGTTTTTTCTTGGATTTGGGGCGAAGAGTTGCAGACAAATCCAAGCGGTGGTAAGCAGGTAATCTGGCTGCATTTCGGTCTGAATAGACAGGAGTAATCATATTTCCGTACTCAAAACGCCCTGTTGGCATGGTGACGGCTGCCCCTGTTGTATAGACCCAATTTCCGCCAAAAGTCCACTTATCGCTGAGGTCATAGGTCGCAAAAAGTGAGACATCGTGGGTGCGGTCGTAGCGGTTGGGATACAATTTGCCATTGTTGATTTCGGGGATTTTGCGCTCCGTTCTCGAAAGTGTGTAACTCAACATTCCCTGCAATTTCCCTTCTTGTTTTCTGACCATAAATTCCAATCCATAAGCATAACCTTCGCCAATCCTCAATTCTCCTTCCAACTGTTCGTTGAGTAATAACTGTGCGTGGTCTTTGAAGTCAATTTGGTTGTCCATTTTTTTGTAGTAGGCTTCAACAGAGGTTTCAAACATGTTGTTTTTGAGATTGCGGAAATAACCTATTGCAATTTGGTCAGCACGTTGCGGCTCGACATTTGTGCTGCTCGGAAACCAAATATCTAAGGGAGAAGCAGAAGTAGAATTGGAGGCTAAATGCACATATTGGACAGTCCGATTGTAGCTCAATTTGACCGAACTTTCATCATTCAAACTGTATTTGAGAGCCAAACGAGGTTCGATAGCTGTGTGGGTTTTATAGACTTCCCCTTTGTCGTAATGTGTTGAATCCATGACCGTGTAATTGTCGGGATTGCTTTTGTCGTAGCTATAAACGGTGGCTTTTCCCACATTTTGAAATGCCGAAAATCGTAGTCCATACGTTGCCTTCAATCGAGGGGTGATTTTGTGTTCATTGCTCAAATAGGCAGCATGTTCCCAAGCAAAAATATCGGGTAATTTGATGTCATTGAAGATTCCGCCATCATCAGGTGTGCCACTTCGAGCATGACCTGGTGAAAATTGGTAGCGAGTCGAATGAACGCCAAACTTCAAGGTGTTTTCGGGGTTGAGAAAATAATTAAAGTCCACTTTTCCTGTTTGGTTTTGGATATCGGATGTCCATTCAAAGGCATCAACGCCTGCTGGGTCGCCCAAAAGATAATCAAAATTACTGTAAATCAAGGAAGTGTTCATAAACAGTTTGTTGCTAAAGATGTGATTCCATCGAAGCGTACCTGTGCCATTTCCCCACTGCATTTTGAACTCATCACTGAACTTGAAGACATCCCGACCGAAATAACCCGATAAGAAAATGCGGTCTTTTTCGCCAAGGCGGTAATTCCCTTTAAGGTTAAGGTCATAAAAATAGAGTTTGTTTTCTCTAATTTCAGGATTGCTCGACAAACCCAAAAAGATATCGGCATAGGTTCTTCGACCTGACACCAAAAATGAACCTCGACCTTTGGCTATCGGAGCTTCAACTGTCAAACGACTCGAAACCGTACCGATTCCACCCGATACAGCAACTCTTTTCGAGTTCCCTTCTTTCATCCGAATGTCCAAAACCGACGACAAACGTCCTCCATATTGGGCAGGGATTCCGCCTTTGTAGAGCTGCATATCTTTGATGGCATCGGGATTGAAGACCGAAAAGAAGCCCATGAGGTGAGAGGCATTGTAAACAGGGGCTTCGTCTAATAAGATGAGATTTTGGTCGACATTCCCGCCTCGTACATACAAACCCGATGTACCTTCTCCTGCTGACTGAACGCCTGGCAACAATTGAAGGGCTTTGATGATGTCCACTTCTCCAAACAAAGCAGGCAGTTTTTTGATGGATTCTACCTTCATATTAACCGTACTCATTTCAGTGGATTCCACGTTCTTGTCCTTCTTTTCGGAAGTCACCACAAACTCCTCCAATTCTTTTCCCCTTGTGGACAGTTCTATATTTTTGGTCACAGAACCTTCCAAATCAATCGTCTCTACAATGCTTTCATAGCCGATGTAGGAATAGGTAATTTCGTACCTTCCTCTGGGAACCGTCAATGAATAAAAGCCATATACATTGGTGACTCCACCTGTTCCTAATTCTTTGATATAGATGTTTACTCCAATGAGTTCTTCGCCCGAAGCAGCATCCGTGATGTGCCCACTAAGAGTTGTTTTTTGCTGTCCGAATGCCGAAATGGCAAACATGAAGGTCAAGAATAAGTAAAATAACTGTTTCATTTATAGTGTGTTTTGTTTTGGATTGAGCAATAGCATTTTTGTATTGAAGTTGGTCGTATTTTTTTTGACTTCAATAAAAGTTTGAAATGTCCTACAATGTGTTCGGGTAATTAATTGACTGATTGAATAAACGAATGTCCTTACTAAGACGTTTCCTTTGAGGTGAAAAATGAGCTGATTTAAGTTTGTTTAACGTTTTCGGATTGTTTTGTTTAAGGACAGAGATTTGGGGGAAAGTTGCAGGGATTGAAAAAAATTTAGAGAATACTAGCTAAACTTCTATCCATTCATAAGATTTATGAAGCTTAAAGTAAATAGACATTCTATGAAAAAACTACTTTGCCTATCTTTGCAGTAAGTGCATAATGCGATTTCATAAACAACCTATTTTACATTATACAATTTAATTTCTATGAGCCATACGCCTCCCAAAAAAGTCTTCAAAGAGCGCAAAGAACAATTTCTCACCGATTCGGGGATTGAAATCAAAGCAACCTATCCGCCTGTGAATCAAATTATAGAAGAACCAGGAGAATATCCTTTTACTCGTGGCGTTCATGCAGGAATGTACCGAAGTAGGCTGTGGACGATGCGCCAATATGCGGGTTTTTCGACAGCTGAAGAATCCAACAAACGTTATCATTATTTATTGCAGCAAGGAACTTCGGGTTTATCGGTTGCTTTTGACTTGCCGACACAGATTGGTTACGATTCCGACCATGATTTTGCGGAAGGGGAAGTGGGAAAAGTGGGTGTAGCAATAGATTCGATTCGAGATATGGAAACACTTTTTGAAGGAATCGAGCTTCAAAAAATTAGTACTTCCATGACCATCAATTCCACTGGTTTTATCTTGTTGGCATTGTATATTGCAGTCGCCAAAAGGCAGGGAGCTGATTTGACCCAAATCCGAGGAACCATCCAAAACGACATATTGAAGGAATACGCTGCAAGAGGCACGTATATTTACCCACCCAAAGCTTCCATGCGAATCATCACCGATATTTTTGAATATTGCAGCAAAGAACTACCTCGTTGGAACACGATTTCCATTTCGGGATACCACATTCGAGAAGCAGGTTCTACGGCAGTTCAAGAGTTGGCATTTACTTTGGCTAATGGAAAGGCTTATTTACAAGCGGCTTTGAAAGTGGGCTTAGACATCAATGTATTTGCAAAGCGATTGTCCTTTTTCTTCAATGCCCATAACAATTTTTTTGAAGAAGTCGCCAAGTTTCGAGCGGCTCGCAGGATGTGGGCAAAAATGACCCAAGATTTAGGCGCAACAGATGAAAAAGCTATGAAACTCCGATTCCACACCCAAACAGGTGGTTCGACTTTGACGGCTCAACAACCTTTGAACAATGTGTCAAGAGTGACGCTTCAAGCATTGGCGGCAGTCTTGGGTGGGACACAGTCTTTGCATACCAATGGCTATGATGAAGCCCTATCTTTGCCGACTGAGGAGGCTGCAAAAATTGCTTTGCGAACACAACAAGTCATTGGTTTTGAAAGCGGTGTAACGGATACAGTCGACCCATTGGCAGGTTCTTATTTTGTCGAAAACCTCACCAACGAAATCGAAAAAGCAGCTTGGGCATACATCGAAAAAATTGACGCAATGGGCGGTTCGGTACAAGCGATTGAAGAAGGCTATATGCAGGAAGAAATTGCTCGCTCGGCATACCAATACCAACGAGATATTGAAAGTGGTGAAAAGGTTTTGGTGGGGGTGAACAAATTTCTAAGCAAAGATGATAAGAAAATTCCTTTACTTAAAATTGATGATTCAATTCGCCAAATTCAAACGAAAAAGCTGGAAAAACTTCGTGCCGAACGAGACTCGGCAAAGGTAAGAGCTTGCTTGAAGGAAATTGAAGCACGAGCAAAGGATGGACGAAATCTAATGCCTGCGGTGGTAGAAGCGGTTGATTGTGAGGCAACTCTTGGGGAGGTTTCAGATGTTTTGAGGGGAGTTTTTGGGGAGTTTTTGGGGTAAAATTCTTAAAATATTAGTAGGATTCCACGAAAAAAGGCGGCGCAAATTGCACCGCCTCTTCAAAAAGCATAATTGTTTGTAGTTGTTGTATTGTGAACTGAAAATACAATTATTCCAGTTTGAAACGAATAGGTAGCGTAAATGCTACACGTACAGGTTTTCCTCTTTGTTTACCAGGATTCCATTTCGGCATTTCTTTCACAACTCGGATGGCTTCAGCATCACAAC
>JBMYXW010000333.1:0-4606 GCA_049608825.1 Chitinophagales bacterium | reverse complement strand
GCGGAATGTCTTGGCAACTCACTTAGCGAGAGAAATGGGACAGTATGCGAGCCGAACTCAGTTTGTTGAGGTGCTACTCAATGGAAATTATCATGGAGTCTATGTATTGATGGAAAACATAAAACGGGATAAAAACCGTGTGGATTGATGATTCCTTTATGAATGTCTCAGACCTTCCAAATGGAGTTTATTTTGTGGTACTGGAAATAGTGGGGCAGAGGCATTTGAAGAAGGTACTTGTGTATTAAAGAGGCGGTTTTGAGAAAAAAAAATATGATGACCAGAAAATAATTCCCTTTCACACTACAATTATCACGAATCACTCCAATATGTTTGTTTGTTTTTTGTATAAATATTATTTTGTGATTAAACTTTGTTTTTTGTATAAATATTATTTTGTGATTAAACTTTGTTTTTATCTAATCCTTTTTTTCAAACCTACTCCCTATGTCATCAGTTAATCTCAAAAACGAAGCAAAAAAATACAAATTCATTCTTTTTATTGCGATAGGACTTATTATTATCAGTAAGTGTTTGTTGTTTTATTATTACACACAATACAAAAGCATAACAGAAGCTCTTATCTCTGAGAAACAAGCAAACCTCAAATTGGTGCAGCAATTTAATGAATCCAAAACACTCCACAACGAAGCTGTTCAACAATTGGTTGTGTTAAGAGATCCTCAAAGCCAAGTGGTCAGAATGGTCGGATTCGACAATGAAGAAGATGCAGTAGCATCTATTTATTGGAATACCGAAACCCAAAAAGTATTTGTAGATGTATTGAATCTTCCTCCTGCTCCCGAAGGCAAAGAATACCATTTATGGGCATTCAAAGAAAGCAAACCGATAGATGCTGGAGTTGTACAATTGAAGCAGGGAATGCAACAATTGAAGGATATTGCAGATGCAGATTCCTTTGTTGTGACGCTTGAAGAAACAGGAGAAGTGCTACAACCAAGCAATGATCGCTATTTTTTGAAAGCAAAAGTGAATCAAAACTCTTGATTGTAAACGCATTATTGTTTTGAAGGTGCTAATATTCCGAAATATTTCGTAAATCTTTCTATTTCTAAATCTACTTAATTACCTTTGCAGCCTATTTTAGAAAACCAGTTAAAATGGGCAAAACAATTAAACTAAAAAGAGGCTACGATATAAAAATCGTAGGTGAACCAAAACAAGACACCGTAAACAATTTTCAGGCTCGAACCTATTCAATCAAGCCCCCGAATTTTGAAGGTATGTATCCCATACCTAAATTATTGGTGCAAGTAGGCGATGAGGTAAAAGCGGGTGATGGTTTGTTTTTTGACAAATCCAATCCCGATGTTATCTATGCCGCTCCTGTAAGTGGCGAAGTGATTGAAGTAAAACGTGGGTTGAAACGTGCCATTGTAGAAGTCATTATTTTGGCTGACAACAATGTGACATTTAAGCAGTTTGACAAAATCAATCCTTCCACTTCAAAAGAAGCAATTATAAAATCTTTGCTTCAGTCAGGAGGGTGGGCATTTCTCCGTCAAAGACCTTACAATGTCGTTGCTTCTCCTTCCGAGACTCCCAAAAATATCTTTATTTCGGGCTTTGATACAGCTCCTTTAGCTCCTGATTACAGCTATGTAATGCAGGGACAGGGAAAGTATTTTCAAGCAGGAGTAGATGTTTTGAAGAAGTTGACTTCAGGAAAAGTGCATTTAAGTGTCAATGACCAAACAGGTTCTACTGACACTTATACGAGTGTAAAAGGTATTGAGGTACACAAAATAAATGGACCGCACCCTACGGGAACTGTAGGTACTCAAATTCATCACCTTGCGCCATTGGCTAAAGGAGAGGTGGTTTGGACTATCAACCCACAAGATGTGTTGGTGATAGGTCGTTTGGCTTTGGATGGTGAGTTCAATACAGAGCGTTTGGTATCGGTGGGTGGCCCTGTGGTCAAAAATCCTCAATACTACAAAACCTACTTGGGCGCAAATATCGCAAACATGGTGAAGGATAATTTATCCAATGACCACGTTCGATACATCAGCGGCAATCCTTTGACAGGCTCTATTATTGAAGCTAATGGACACCTTGGTTTTTGGAATCACCAATTGACCGTATTGGAAGAGGGAGATGCTTACGAAATGTTTGGTTGGATTCTTCCTGGGTTGGGATGGATTTTGCCAGGAAACCGTCCAAGTGTTTCCAAAACTTTCCCTGCATTCTTGAAACCCAATAAGGCTTATGATGTTACTACGAACACTCATGGTGAACACCGTGCTTTTGTAGTGACAGGATTGTATGAGAAGGTGACTCCATTGGATATTTACCCGATGCAATTGTTGAAATCCATCATGTATGGGGATTTTGATCAAATGGAAGGATTGGGCATCTATGAAGTGGTAGAAGAAGACTTGGCATTGTGTGGTTTTGTTTGTCCTTCAAAAACAGAGGTACAAGCAATATTGCGTCAAGGATTGGACATGATGAGAGAACAGGGGTAAATTGTTGTACTGCTATACTGTTGAATTGTTATACTATTATTTACACACTTAGCCATTCAGCAATATAACCATAAAACAATACAACCATTTAGCAATATAACCATAAAACAATACAGCAATTAAATAGATATGAGCAAGTTAGCAAAAAAACTTGAAGAATATGGTAAGACCATAAAAGACAAGAAGATATTGCATACTGTCTTTGATGGGTTTTTTACCTTTCTTTTTGCCCCCAAATCTGTTACGACTGGTCAAGGGGTACACATCCGAGATGGGATGGATTTGAAGCGAACGATGGTGCATGTGGTTTTAGCCCTGCAGTTTTGTTTGCTTTTTGGTATGTACAATATTGGACACCAACATTTTGCTGCATTTGGGTTATTCTCAGGTGGAGTATTTGAAGGTTTTTTCTCCAAATTTTTCTACGGACTTTTCCAATTACTTCCTATAATTATTGTCGCACACGTAGTGGGATTGGGGATTGAGTTTTTCTTTGCAGCCAAAAAAGGTCATTCAATTGAAGAAGGATTTTTGGTGACGGGAATGTTGATTCCATTGATTATGCCTCCTGCAATTCCCTTGTGGATGGTGGCAGTAGCTACTGCCTTTGCCGTTATTATAGGTAAGGAAGCTTTTGGAGGTACAGGGATGAATATCTTGAACATTGCTTTATTGACAAGGGTATTTATTTTCTTTGCTTATCCAAGTTCTATATCAGGTGATTCTTGTTGGGTCGCTTATGACTACAATATTCTACACGACATTTTCGGTTTGAGTTCATTGACTGCTGGTGGTTTTGCCAATGTTGTGGATGGATTCTCGGGGGCGACTCCGCTTGCCTTGGCTGCCAAAGGTGGTTGGGAAGCAGTAGTTGCAAATTACAGTGTATCGGATATGTTTTGGGGATGGATTCCTGGTTCTATTGGCGAAATGAGTAAACCTGCTGTATTATTAGGGGCTGGAATGCTGATTGCAATGGGTATCGCAAGTTGGAGAATCATGTTGTCGATGGTGCTGGGAGCTGCCTTTATGGGTTTGATTCTAAACCTATTTGCAACCGATCCTACTTCTTTTATTGCTGTACCGTTTTACTATCATTTTGTAATGGGAAGCTTCTTTTTTGCAATGGCATTTATGGCAACTGACCCTGTTACGGCATCACAAACAAACACTGGAAAATTGATATATGGTTTTATGATTGGAGTCATTGGTATCATCGTAAGGGTATTGAATCCTGCTTATCCTGAAGGATGGATGTTGGCAATTCTCTTTATGAATGTATTCGCTCCATTAATTGATCATTATATCTATCAAGCAAATATTAAACGAAGATTAGCAAGAAATCATGGCTGATATTAATAGTAATAAATATACTCTTGGTTATGTGGTTGTAATGACCCTCGTTGTAGCGATTAGCTTGGCTTTTATGGCTACCGAACTCAAACCTCGACAACAGGCAGAAGAGGCATTGGAGAAGAAAAAACAAATTCTCAATTCGGTGTCAGATATTCAAGACAAAACCATTGTTGAAGGAGAGTACAACAAACGAATCAAAGCGGTTGTTGTGGATGCTCAAGGTAAACCTGTTGATGGAATCAATGCGTTTGACATTGACATCAAAAAGGAATACCGCAAATCTGCTGCTGAACGTCAGTTGCCTGTATATGTTTATACTGACGACAAAAAAGCCAAAAGCTACATCATTCCTTTACATGGAAATGGACTTTGGGATGAAATTTGGGGCTTTGTGGCTTTGAAGAATGACTTCAATACGATTGTAGGAACGTCTTTTGACCACAAAGGAGAAACACCAGGTTTGGGTGCGGAAATCACCAAAGAATGGTTTCAATCTCAGTTTGTAGGTAAAAAACTGGAAGATGGCAAGGCTTACGCTTTTGACATTTTGAAAGGGAGAGGCAATGCAATTGACGGAAAAGTGCATTTGGTAGATGGTATGTCGGGTGCTACGATTACGGGTGACGGAGTGGAAGACATGATTGAAAAGGGCTACAAGAGTTACCAAGCCTATTTTAAAACTGTAAGGTAGTGATGTGTAACTGGTCTAGTACATTGTAACATAAAAAATAATTTAAGGTTTTGAGGTGACATCTTTG
>JBMYXW010000332.1:0-4613 GCA_049608825.1 Chitinophagales bacterium | reverse complement strand
ATGTAGCTGTACCAAGAGAATAAGGAAATTCAGGAAGTTATTTTATTGGTGTTCCCTAACTGGACATCAATAACCGTAAATGAATCGCCTGTTTATATCAATAACTTGGAAAAAGAACAATCGTATGAGCTACAAATCGCCTGCAATTGTTTAGGAAATACTCGAAGCGAATATTCAACAACGCTTTCCTTTGAGACCCAAAACCCACATGAACTAACACTCCAAAATGGTACTGTTTCAGATGGAAGAACCGAATTGGAGGAAAAAATAACAGTTGGTTTACAATCCTATCCCAATCCTACAAACGGAATATTATTTATTGAATTTTATGAAGAAGATGCAATGAATAAAATAGTAACTGTTTATGATATGACAGGCAGATCGGTTTTCCAAAAAAGTCTTGAAACCCAAAAAGGAGCCAATCGCCATGAAATAAATCTTTCCGAAAAAGTTGCTGGCAGATACATTGTAGAACTGTCAGGAACAAACCAAGCTCTAAAACAATCCATCATACTTTATTGATATTTTTGTCTTTTTTAGGATTCACCAATAACATTTAATTATTTTTACGCTGGCTTTGCTTCATTGAAGTAAAGCCAGTTTTTAATTTATATTTGTCCAAAGCCCATTCTTTCATCGCTAAACCATTAATTATTAAATCAATATGCGAATTCTCATAGCTCCTGATAAGTTCAGAGATTCACTTGATGCCATGAGTGTAGCAAAAGCTATGGCAAAAGGGCTTCAATTACAAGACAAAGACATCGACTTCCAACTTTTCCCTTTAGCAGATGGTGGTGAAGGAACGGCAAAGATTTTAAGCCACCATACAGAGGGAACATTGCATACCATTGAAGTAACCGACCCCTTGTTGCGACCCATTGAAGCAACTTATGGTATTTCGGCAGACGGAAAAACAGCTTTTATTGAAATGGCTGCTGCATCAGGCTTGCATTTATTGCAGCCCTCCGAAAGGAACTGTTATTATACAAGCAGTTACGGCACAGGTGAATTGATTTTAGACGCTTTGGAACACGATGTAGAACACATCATTTTGGGCATTGGAGGAAGTGCTACCAACGATGCAGGGATTGGTATGGCAAATGCCTTAGGCTATCGTTTTATGGACAAATTCAACATGGAACTCGCTCCAATTGGAGAAAGCTTAGAGCATATTGCCAAAATTGATGCCACCAATATGAAAGCCTATATCGGCAATACTCGATTCACTGTAGCCTACGATGTGGACTGTCCGCTACATGGACCGCAAGGCGCAGCTTATACTTATGGTCGCCAAAAAGGAGCAGGTTTTTCCCAGATAGAATCTTTGGATTTGGGTCTCGAAAATTTTGCTCGAATCACCAAATGGAATTACCGAAAAGATGTCGCAAGTATGGCAGGTGCAGGTGCTGCTGGTGGAATGGGCGCAGGTGCTTATTTTTTCCTCAATGCTGAAGCTCGAAAGGGAACAGAATTGATTATGGAAATCTGTAATTTTCAAGAGCAGCTCAAAGATACTGACCTCATTCTGACAGGTGAAGGTAGCTTGGATTCTCAAACTCTTCAAGGAAAAGTCATTCAAGGTATTTGTGAGACAGCAAAACCTTTGAATATTCCTGTTGTAGCTTTGTGTGGTTCAATAGAAACCAATCCCGAACTTATCCAAAAACTGGAAGGATTGACCTACGCCATTTCTATCTGTAATCAACCCAAAAAACTATCTGATGCTCTAAAAAACACTCAAGAAGACCTCGCTTTTGCGGCTTTCAACTTGTTGAGATTTATGCAAAAACCTCAACAGAACAAACTGCAAAAGACAATTCACACTTAGCTCTGGCAGTAAATAAATCATATTCAATCAAAGTAGGACGGAATTTATTCCGTTCATATACAAGCTACTACAATATGAAAAAATAGTTGCCAGAGCTAAGTGAGCAAAGAGAAATGACGACTTTAATATTGAGCCTTACTTTGCCTACAATGTTCTCTAACGAAAGATATTTAACAAAAGTGGTTTGAATATTCACATCATTCACAATTCAGCAATTATTTTCCGAGATTTCCCAGAGTTCGGGGGAGCGGGGAGGGATAAATTATTCGAAATTACTCACCTGTTCGGGTTAAAACCCAAACTACTAACTGATTAGACTTCCTTCAATTTCTCTATCAACCAACCTCTCTCTGAGAGGTCAGAAGTTGTTTGGACTTCTTCCATTAGTTTTTCGATTTTGCCCTTTTCATTGGGAATCAGTCGGAGGATGCGCCCTAAGATATTGATAAAATTTTGGTGAGATTTTTTGTGGCTGTCGGCAATGTCTTTCTGGCGGTGAATGAAGACTCGAAAAGCATTGATGGCGGAATCCAACAAACTCCACTCGTCCATTTCATAATAAACCTTCAACAGCATACGCTTGACCCCCAATTTGGTATAGATGTCTCGATATTCCACTTGTTGCAGCAAATCTAAGACCATTTCATAGTTTTTTTGGTGAAAAAACACATCAGCCTTACAATAATTGTAGAGGTCGGTTTGGGCTTCGGGGAGCAGTTTTTTGTAGTTTTCTTCAATAAAGTTCACCGTCCAATCGTATTTTTCTAAGCGCAAGGCAATCGTGGAAATGTTTTTGAAGATGGCAGGCAATAAATAACCATCCGTATAAAACAAGCCTATTTTCAACTGTTTATCATACAATTGAAACAATTCCTCGTAGTACTCCTTAGGAACTTTGATAACCTCCTTAGAAGCATTTTCGAGAATAGTATAAAGCACCCGTGTTTCCTCCAATCGCTGCAAATCACCATATTTTTCCAAGAGTTTTTTCAAATCTCGGTAGATATTGCCGTTGTCAGGAGTCCGCAGAAGCAACAAACCTTTGTGCCAAAGCGCAATGACAGGAATTTTTTGGTAAGGACTTTCTTCCAAAAATTGCAGCAGTTCCTCCATCATCGTGAAGTCGTATTCGATATTGACGCTTCTCTGCCGATTGAGCATCAATGCAAATAGCATCAACTTGCTGATAATGAAATGGATGTCGAGGTAATAGTTGTTGTTTTGAAAGTTTACATCTGCCACACGTTCATCATGTGTGCTTTGAAAAAAGGAGTTTTGAACTTCAATTTGATATTGATTGTAGAAATAAGTATTGTCTTGGTATTTTACTTTTTTTTGTAGTTTTAGAGCATCTTTCAATTGACTTGGAAAAAACTTGAACAGCAAGCGATTGTTGTGGTAGTCCATGATGTCTATCTTTTGGACAATTAGGTGTTTTTCATACATTTCATGGGCAATAAAAGTCTCTATGACTTTGTAGAGTTTGGACAGGAGTTTAGTAATTGTCTGTTCTTTGTAGGTTTCTCGTGGAAATACATAATAAAAGGCATTTTTGGTAGTCAAATGTGGGCTACTGAATTTTGGGGCGTATTTTTTTAGAAAATCATATAAGGAAATGAGGTGTTGATTTTCATTAAAATAGGGCGATGCTATAAATTTTTCTAATGTTTTTAATTCCTTGTTAGAAAAACTCTTTAAAACTTGTATTATCTTACGTTGCTGCATGAATCGTTTGTTGCTGATGGGGCAAATTTAAATAAATCGTTTTGAAATCATGCAGTTAATTTTTTGTGATTACTATATGAATCTTGCATTACAAACTTATTACCTCAATAATAATATTTTGAGGCTTGAAAGAATAGTCTAAATTTGCAGAGATTATTTCAAAATTATAACCTTACTAACTTTGAAGTTAGTCCATTAACATTTTATTTTATGTCTGGAACAAACAATTCTAAATTTACCTTCAATCAAAGTGTAGAATACTACTTTGATAAAGCCGCCGCTTTGACCGAGCATTCCAGCGGTTTGTTGAGTCAGATAAAAGCCTGTAACAGTGTTATTAGAATGCAATTTCCTGTGAAAGTAAAAGGGGAATACCACGTATTAGAGGCCTATCGTGCCCAGCACAGTCACCACAAAACGCCCTGCAAAGGAGGAATTCGATACAGCGAAGCAGTGGACCAAGATGAGGTAATTGCCTTGGCTTCTTTGATGACCTACAAGTGTGCGATTGTGGATGTGCCTTTTGGAGGCGCAAAAGGGGGAATCAAAATCAATCCTAAAAAATATTCTACTGGACAACTCCAACGAATCACTCGACGCTATACGACAGAGTTGATCAAGAAAAATTTCATTGGACCTGCAATAGATGTTCCTGCTCCTGATTATGGAACAGGTGCCCGTGAAATGTCTTGGATATTGGATACTTTCGTGACCTTCAATCCTGGAATGATTGATGCGTATGGCTGTGTGACTGGAAAGCCCGTGACTCAATCGGGTATTAGAGGTCGTGTAGAAGCGACAGGTCGAGGCGTGTTTTTTGGTGTACGAGAAGCTTGTAGTCATGCCGAAGACATGAAAGCTTTGGGTTTGACCACAGGTATTGAAGGGAAACGTGTTGTGGTACAAGGTTTAGGGAACGTAGGTTTTCACTCCGCAAAAATTTTCCAAGACAATGGCGCACACGTTATTGGAGTAGCAGAATACGAAGGAGCGATTTACGACCCCACTGGAAAGGGTTTTGACATCAATGCTTTGTTTGAACACCGAACACACACAG
>JBMYXW010000331.1:0-4622 GCA_049608825.1 Chitinophagales bacterium | reverse complement strand
TTCCCGTATTCTGTCTGCAAACGCACAAAATACAAACCACTTGCAGCGACTTCCGCAGCCCATTCAAATTCATGCACTCCGTTTTGAAGTTCTCCTTGATGCAAAACTTTTATGCTTCGACCACTGATATCCAAAACCTCCAAAAGAGTATGACCACTTTGTGGTAGATACACTTCAATGAGACTCCTACTTCCAAACTGCAAGAAATTAGGAGCAATCTCCATTTGCAGTTGATTCGGTAAGTTAATAGGGTCAATATCATCCAAAATACAATCGGGAACAGTTACTTCCGAGAACAATACATCCGAACATCCTTCATTAGAAACATTGAAGGGAAGGACTATATCCATCGAGCCAGCAGCTAAATCTTCAATGCTTGAAGGAGAAACCACATCGTTTTCACAAGCAGGAAGGACTACATAACTACAAAAACCATCCGCATTTTCGACCAAATCCACCGTAGGAGATTGCGGACTTGGATACAAATTCACGATGTGCGTACCTCCGTCAATTTGGACACTTCCATCTACTTGACAGCCAATCGTCAAACTGTAAATCACTGCTTGAGCATTGCAGCCATCGCCATTGTAAATCAAAGGTTCGGTTGGGTTAGGCGACCAGATGATAGTTGCCCCATCAGCAAAATCTACACTCGCCAAAATGGTTTCATCACTTGTTACATTCGGAACATCCCCATCACACAAGTTTTCGCTGGTAGTGAAAACACCAGCACTTGTAGGACAGAGACCTGGGCAAGCGGGAATAGTTACATCGAAAAAACTCAATCCTGTACAAGCTTCATTTGTGACCTTAATGATTTGAACCAATTCGCCAGAACCTGCCACTTGGTCTTCAATTGTTGGAGGATCTAAAATGTCATTTTCACAATTGGGAATGAGTTCATAACGACAAATTTCTGTTGCAGAAATCAAATTGACCGTTGGAGCTTGTGGGCTTGGATATAAGAAAAGAGTGTGCGTACCACCATTCAGAACAATGTCTGCATTGTCAGAACATCGAATCGTCAATACATAATCCAATTGTTGTGGGTTACAGCCATCTCCATCATAAACCACAGGGTCATTGGGATTGATAGACCATTCAACAATAGCATTGCCTGGGTCGTCCAAACTTGCTAAAATATCTTCATCACTCGGTACGTTCACCAAACCCATTTCGCAAATACTTTCTGAGCCATTGAAGTCGCCTACACTATTTGGGCACTCTGGAGCAGTTTCAGGGCAGTCAGGAATAGCTATATCATCAAAAGCCACAGCAAAACAAGCCTCATTGCTTACTGTAAAGCTTTGACTCACATTGACACTACCAGGAGCTTGGTCACTGACCTCATTAGGAGAAACCACATCATTGGGGCAATTAGGAACAACTATATAACTACAAATTTCTGCATTGTTGAATACCACAGATGGAGCTTGCGGGATTGGATACAAAAAAACCGTATGTGTGCCGCCATTCAGAACAATGTCTGCATTATCAGAACATCGAATCGTCAATACATAGTCCAATCGTTGAGGCGTACATCCATCACCATCATATACAAGAGTCACAGTTGGGTCGATAGACCATTCAATAACAGCATTGGTCGGGTCGTCCAAACTCGCCAAAATATCTGCATCTGTTGGAACATTGACTGTACCCATTTCACAAATACTTTCTGAGTCATTGAAGTCGCCAATACTTGAAGGACAAACAGGAACGATTTCGGGGCAGTCTGGAACAGGTATATTGTCAAAAGTCAAGGCAGCACAACCGCCATTCGACACCATAAAACTTTCGGTCACATCGGTAGAACCAGGGTTTTGATTGCTTACTTCTGCTGGTGAAATCACATCATTGGGGCAGTTGGGAACAACTGTGTAACTGCAAACTTCTGTATCATTGAATACCACCGTTGGAGCTTCTGGAATTGGATAAACAGTCACACTAAACGTACCTGCTTCAATGCTCACCGTTTCATCGTCACTACAAAGGATGGTCAGTGTAAATTCAACAGTTTGTGGCGTACAGCCATCTCCTTCATACACTAAAGGCACACTTGGGTCTCGTGACCAAACAATTACGGCATTCGTTGCATCGTCTAAACTATTGAGAATCGTTTCGTCATTGGGAATTGTTGGGCGGTCGCCATCACAAACATCTTCACTCGCCGAAAAATCGCCAGCCGTAGTTGGGCATTGAGCTTGAGGATTACAAGCATCTTCACCTTCTGCCAAAAATTGAATTTGGACACTTTCGCCCCAGTCAAAACAGTTGTTGTCCAAAGTGAAATTATTAGAACCTTCGTCAAAATTGATATAAGTCACAGGCGTAAACCACAATGCAGAAGCACCTATATCGTAAGGGTCTAAACCAGAAGAAGTTCCTATAACCGTCACCGTAAACTCTTCACCATTGCCTCGAATGGCAAAACCAGTAAAGCCTTCTCCTTCAAATGGAGAAGCATCGCCTGGGTTGCTCGTAGAAATCACCCAGCCCACCACAGGATTGTCGCCTTCATTCACACCCAAGTCCAAGGTTGTAGGATTGACACGCAGTATATAGTTTTCTTCCACACACAAAGGAACAGTCAATTCCAAATCTTCTGCCACCTCTACATTCGCATCACAAACTGCTGGGCAATCACCTACTCCATCTGCCAAAAAAGTAATGGTAACAGCTTCACCCCAATCAAAACAGTCTTGGTCTAAAAATAGAGGAGGAGTGGCTTCTGAGTCGAAGTTGATGAAAGTAATCGGTACAAAACTAAGCGTACTTACTTCAAAGCCAAAAGGGTCTAATCCATTTACCGTTCCTGCAATGGTAATGCCAGTCGTTACGACATCTCCTGCAATCAATCCTGTATAGTTTGGGTCTTCAAAAGGATTACCTTCTACGGCCGTTCCTGTAATAACCGCCCATCCAACTGCTGGATTGTCTCCTGCATCGTTGCCAAAATCCAATGTATTCACATCTGCTAAAAGCGTGGCAGTTTCATCCGAACAGAGGTTGAAACTTTGTTCGGTTTGGTCGCTTAAATCGACATTGGCTATACAATTTGTTGGGCAACCTTCTTCACCATTCGCCAAAAAGTCAATTTGAACAGCCGTTCCCCAATCAAAACATTCAAAATCAAGGGTGAAAGTTTGGGTCTCGGCATCGTAGTCAATAAAGGTAATTGGAGAAACCCAAAGAGTCGAAACGCCCAAACCATAAGGATCTAAACCCTCAACAGTTCCCTCAATCGTAGCAATTGTAGTTGTGGCATCTCCCGCCAAAACAATATCTGAATACCCTTCGGCTAAGAGGGGAGAAGCATCTCCAGGGTCAGTTGTGCTAATTCCCCATCCAACGACAGGGTTTTCGCCCACACCTGGTCCGAAACTCAAAGTCGGAATATCTGCTACCAAACTGATTCCTTCATCCGAACAAAGGGAAACCATTGTAGGTTCGTTAGGTGCTAAATCTACATTGGCAGGGGAATTGACAACCACAGGCATTACATCCAAACTGCTGAAAGTGCCTTGATTGTGACTCGGTGTGTCGTCGTTTTTGTTCACTTCCGTAAAATTCGTACCAAACTCCAATTGAGTCGTTTCAGTATCGTCTATCACTTCAAAACAAACCAAACCAATGCCTCTCCAATCGCTGCTAACCTCAGGACATCCTTGATTGGGCAATTCCATAATGGCAGTGACATTTGCTTCTCCTGTGAGATTATCCGCAAAAAAAGCAGGTTCCATATATGCCGCATTTTCATCTGCACATATATTTGTATCATTGAAGTTGATGGATTGATAAGCTGGATTGTTGATAGCATTTTGGTTGTAAGTAAAGTAAAAAGTATAAGAACCAATTGCAAAATTTTCTACATCCGAAGCCGATTTTATTTGCATCCGTACACAATAGTTTGAATTTGTAGAGCCACAACCAGCTACGAATTCTTCAAATTGAAGGTCATAAATACCTTCTTCTACAATGGCTTGGGCAGATAGTGAACAGGTCAATAAAGTTATTGCCCCTACTACAAATGCGATTTGCAAAAAAACAAAACGCAAGTATTTGGAAAGAATAAGTGAATGAGAAATGTTTAAAGACAAAATAGTGGGATTGTGTTTCATGGTTATTGTGATTGAAGAACTAAATATTTTTATTTTAAAATCTGTTGATATGACAAAATGTAACTGACGGAATAAAAACTCAACGTTAGAATCAAATTCAAGTTTATTGGACTTTGGACGAAAGAAGTGAGAAGCGGGAGGCGAGATATAAAAAACTGAAAACTAAACATTTATTAGTTTTGACTATGTTCGTGTAAATTGTTCAATGTCAACTAATTAAAATCTCACTTCTCGCCTCCCTGCTCTCTCATCCAAAACCTAAAAATTTAGCAAAGGTCGTTTTTCAAATGTCTAATTTATTTTTTAGCCTTACTTATTCTTTCCACTCCAAATAAGCATTGATCAATCCATTGGTAGAAGAATCGTGTTGGTCAATGGTTTTGCCCGACTTCAATTCATCCAAAACCCTCTTTGCCAACTTTTTGCCCAACTCTACGCCCCATTGGTCGAAGCTAAAAACATTATAGACAACTCCTTGTACAAAAATCTTATGCTCATACAAAG
>JBMYXW010000330.1:0-4625 GCA_049608825.1 Chitinophagales bacterium | reverse complement strand
CCGCTTATTTGGTGGGGCGCTTGATTGGCAAAACTGCTTTGTTCCCTCGTATTTCTCCCAACAAAACATGGGAAGGAAGTATCGGTGGAGCCGTTGGAGGATTGATAATTGCAGCAGCACTTCCTTATGTATTTCCTACTGATTTCGGGGCAAATGTTTGGTATTGTGTAGCAGTTGTGGCGATTCTATTTGGTAGCTTGGGAGACTTGGTAGAGTCTATGTTCAAGCGCAGTTTGGGTGTAAAAGATTCGGGCAATTTACTACCAGGTCATGGCGGGATTTTAGACCGCTTTGATGCCTTGTTTTTTGCGATTCCATTTATTTATGCGGTAATAGTGGTGTTTGGGTAATCAAATTTGGAACTTAATTTATTAGGTAAACTAAACCTAAATCTAAGGCAAACGGAAAACCTACCCTTCCTTGATACAGTTTGTCTTTATTACTTTCAAAAACAATTTATCATGCTTCAAAAAATACAAATTGCCCTCCAAAAAATAGAGAGGACGCACAATGTAAAAATCCTATATGCTTGTGAATCAGGTAGTCGAGCATGGGGTTTCCCCTCGCCCGATAGCGACTACGATGTGCGGTTTATTTACATCAAACCCATAGATTGGTACTTGTCTATCAACGAAAAAACCGACCATATTACCCTTCCTTTAGATGCGGACAATCTCGACATTGTAGGTTGGGATATTCGCAAGGTATTGAGTTTGATGCGAAAATCCAATGCTTCAATATTTGCATGGATGCTGTCACCGATTATTTACCAAAACGAAAATGGCTTTGTTGAAAAACTGCGAGAACTCGCTCACCAATACTTTGCGCCAAGAGCAACAATTCACCACTATCTGGGTTTGACTCGAAAGATTGTCCAAACGGAGCTACAAAAAGATAAAGTCAATATCAAGAAGTATTTTTATGTACTTCGACCTTTGTTGTGTGCCAAATGGATTGCAGAACGACAAGAAGCACCACCAATGGAATTTCAGAACTTGTTGCCGCTTATTGAAAAGAATCAGGAGTTATTGAAGGTGATTGAAGATTTGTTGGAGCGAAAAGAAAAAGCTTTGGAGGGAGCGTATATTGAACGAGTTCCTTTGATTCATGATTTTGCAGAGAGTGAGTTACTTGCTTTGCATCAAATCGCTAAAGGCTTGCCGAAAACGGAGCCTGATGTGAAATTTTTGAATGATTGGTTCAGAGAGTTATTGAAGGTCTGAAAAGGAGTCAATAACCTACAATACACGCAAAAGTCTTGAACGCAAATACTCTTCTATTGTACTTTGATAAATTTCACCAATTGGTTGTCGCCTGATTTGAGACCATAGTATAGATCCCAATAAAATACTTCTTCACAATCCCAATTTTTACGTACTTTTGCGCCTTATGCCAAGCATAAAGGCATTTTTCAACAAAGAAGAACAAAAATGAAAGTCTCTTACAACTGGATAAAGGATTATTTAGATATAGATATGCCCGTTGAAAAAGTGGGTGAAATACTGACAGACACAGGATTGGAGGTCGAAGGCGTCGAAAAAATACAATCCATTGAAGGTGGATTGGAAGGATTGATAGTGGGTTTGGTCAAGACCGCTGAAAAACATCCAAATGCAGACAAATTGAAGGTAACAACAGTCGATATCGGAAATACCGAAGCATTGAACATCGTTTGTGGTGCACCCAATGTGGCAGCAGGGCAAAAGGTGATTGTGGCGACTGTCGGAACGAAATTATATCCTGTTAATGGTGAACCTTTTGCCATCAAAAAAGGCAAGATTCGAGGGGAAGTGTCTATGGGAATGATTTGTGCTGAAGATGAAATTGGTATCGGAACAGATCACGATGGCATTGTGGTTTTGGCGGAAGATACGCCTATTGGCAAAGCGGTCAAGGAAGTTTATGATATGGAGGACGATTACATGATTGAAATCGGCTTGACTCCCAACCGTTCGGATGCAATTGGCCATATAGGCGTAGCGAAAGATTTGGCAGCGGCATTGAAGGTGCATCATGGTTTTGAAGGAGAAGTGACCGTTCCAGATGTGAGTGCTTTTGCAGTCGATAACCACGACCTGGAAATACCTGTAACAGTCGAAGACACAGAAGCCTGCCCTCGTTATTCGGGCGTAAGCATCAAAGGCGTGACCATCAAAGAATCTCCTGAATGGCTGCAAAACCGTTTGAAAGCTATTGGAGTACGTCCAATCAGTAATATTGTGGACATCACCAATTTTGTTTTGCACGAATTGGGACAGCCTTTACATGCTTTTGATGCAGACGAAATCAAAGGCGGAAAAGTGGTCGTCAAAACATTGCCACAAGACAGTGTTTTTGTGAGCTTAGACGAGCAGGAGCGCAAACTGAACGAAGAAGATTTGATGATTTGCAATGCCGATTCTGAGGGAATGTGTATTGCAGGCGTTTTTGGGGGGATTCATTCGGGCGTGACCGACAAGACGAGTAATATTTTCTTGGAAAGTGCTTGTTTTCACCCCATCCGAACACGTCGTACTGCAACTCGTCACAATTTGCGGACAGATGCCGCACAGCGTTTTGAGAAAGGTGTCGACCCCAACAATACGGTTTACGCATTGAAGCGGGCAGCTTTGTTGATCAAAGAATTGGCAGGCGGTGAAATTGCTTCCGACATTGTGGATGTCTATCCCCAAAAGGTCAAACGTGCCGAAATCGTATTGACCTACCACAATTTGAACCGATTGGTGGGCATGGAAATTCCTCGACCTACGGTGAAGCAAATATTGACGGCATTGGAGATTGAAGTGGTCGGAGAAACGGACGAAGCCTTGACCGTCAAAGTGGGAACAAACAGGGCAGACGTTTTGCGAGAAGCAGATGTGATTGAAGAAGTATTACGCATTTATGGCTTCAACAATGTACCGATTCCAACGACTTTGAATTACAGCTTGATATTCAGTGAAGGCATTCGCCCAGATGAAATCCGCAATTTGGTGTCGGATTATTTGGCAAGTGTGGGCTTCAATGAAATGATGGGTACTTCAATCACCGATTCGGATTATTACGACAGCGAAGAAAAGGGTTTGGTGCGATTGATGAATAGCCTCAACGCCAACTTGGATGTGATGCGTAAAAATATGCTGTTTTCGGGATTGGAGGCGATTCACAACAACCAAAACTACCAAAACGAAAACCTGCGCCTTTTTGAATTTGGCAAAACCTATTCTACCTATTCGAGAGACGACCAAAATCACTATGTAGAAGGCGACCATTTGACGGTCTTTATTACTGGCGAAACGATTGAAGAAAATTGGAGAACGGCTAAAGCCAAAAGCTCCTTTTTTGACTTGAAAGGTTTGGTCAACAATGTTTTGGCACGTTTGGGCATTACCCGTTTCCAAACCCAATACATTGAGTCGGAAGCGATGGTGTATGGACTTCAATACAAGCAAGGCAAACGTGATTTGGTAGATTTTGGTCGGGTACATCCCAAAACGGCCAAGAAATTGGGCGTAAAGGGGGAAGTGTTTTATGCGGACTTCAATTGGAACAATGTTTTTGAAGCTTTGAAGTCGTCCAAATTGTATGTAAAAGACATTCCCAAATACCCGAGCAGTCGACGTGATTTGGCTTTGCTACTGGACAAAGATGTGCAGTTTGGCAAGATTGAACAGATTGCATTAAAAACTGGCAAGAATGTACTGAAATCGGTGGGCTTATTCGATGTTTACGATGATGAAGCCAAAATAGGCAAAGGCAAAAAATCCTATGCGGTGAGTTTTGTTTTTCAAGATGAGCGCAAAACGATGACGGATAAGGAGATTGACAAGATTATGAAGAAATTGATTAATCAATATGAACGTCAGTTGGGAGCGAGTTTGAGGTGAGAACAAGAACTGCTAGATGAAAAGGAACTTTTCTGCACTTTATTTTGGCTTAAAATGTAGCAAAATCTCGTTTGGTAATGGGAGGATTGTAGCTAATCGAAATATTAAAAATTTCGGTTAGTTATGATTTCTTGAATTTGGTTGGCTGAAGCCAAGAAATAGATGCTTACAGCACAGGTTTCCTCTCTCTCATTGAAACTTTAAATCTTTGAGAATGAGAGATGAGAATAGGGAATGTATATTCCCGAATAACTACTACTAACTAAATTCTCAAAGAATTTTAAATTTTTATTCAACTATTTAAAAATCAAATAACTACAAATCCAAATCCCTACAAGCAAGTTCCTTTCAATCTAGCAGTTTCCCGAGTTCTCGGGACAAGCTCTGTTCAAAAAACCTACTCCAAAACCACCACCTTCTCTCGCTTCAATGCCTCTCCATCTTGAATCCAAGTAGCGATGTAAACCCCTGCTGCCAAGTCTGCAATATCCAACTGTTTTCCATCTTCTATCCATTCCTTCAAGACGACTCGACCTTCGATGTTGGTGAGTTGGAGTTGAAGGGGTTTGGAGGTGAAATGGGCAGGAATTTGGATTTGTAGGTGGGATTTGCTGGGGTTGGGGAAGAGTTTTGGTGGTGATAGTTCGGACGGGTCGAGGACTTCAATATTAGTAAACAAACTATCGCAAACTTCATCGGATAGACAGCCGTTTTCATCTAATTTAAGAAGCCACATATCCTGTTTTCGTCTCTCAGGAT
>JBMYXW010000329.1:0-4630 GCA_049608825.1 Chitinophagales bacterium | reverse complement strand
AAACAAAAGTTTGAAGATAAATTGTTAAAAAAAGTCCCTAAAAAAAAATAATATGAAAATAAAGCGGAAATAGGGAACAAATCGTGATTTCTTTTTGTCTATGGTTCTAAATTTCACTTTTAAACTCTATTATCATGAAATTAGAAGTATCAGAAATTAAATCAACGATAGCTAAATTAGACTTAAACTCGGGGGCAAAAAGTACCGAATTTACTAAACGTAGAGGAGGTAAAATAGATGGAGATAGTTTTGTGTTGAGTTTCTTTTTAATGGTATTCAGTGGAACAAATACGGTATTGAGTTGGGCTATGTTTTTGTGTAAAGTAACAGGTGAGTCGATAACAGCACAAGCGGTTCAAAAAAAGTTACAATTTCGTCAGCTAAAGTTCGCAGAGTGGATATTAGCTCAATCATTACGTAAGTCATTGATTACAAATGAGGTTTCAGAATTATCAACCAAGTTGTTTTCCACTTTCAAACGAGTATTCACCCAAGATAGTACTTGTGTGAAAGTACCGCCAAATTTATCAGAATTTTTTCCATCCTCTTACAGTCATGGAAAAATAACTGCTACTGCCCGTATTCAATTGATAATGGACTTGTTAACTGGTACTTATCAGCATTTGAGTGTCAATAGCTTTCGAGATAATGACCAAAAAGCTTCTGTTGATATATTACCCTATCTTCAAGAAGGAGATTTAGTGTTGCGAGATTTGGGCTACTGGTCTTTACGAGTATTCCAACAAATCATCAAAACAGGAGCTTATGTATTGAGTCGCTATAAATTTGGTGTGACTATATTTGATAGTCAAACAAACATAGAATTGGATTTACTGTCAGAATTGAAGTTAGCCAAAAGTAAAAATATTTCGAAATTGGATAGGCGTGTTCGATTAGGAAAAAAGAATCCCATTGAAGTTCGCTTAATTGCCATTGAATTACCCGAAGATGTTGTGAATGAACGCCGAAGGAAGGTTAAGCAAGATAGAAACAGGCGAAACAATCACAGCAAAGAGTATTTGGAACTTCTCGGATGGTGTATTTTTATCACTAATGTAGAGGAAGAAGTCTGGGCAGCAGAGCAAGTAGCAGAGGCTTATACAATGCGTTGGCGAATAGAAATCATTTTTAAATGTTGGAAGTCAAAATTTAATTTTGCACATCTATTTGAAAAAAAGCAAAGTATGACTCCTGCAAGAGCATTGATTAGTTTTTATTTACTTTTGGCGTTTCTAACTTTATTTTTTGTTAGGTGGTATGACTACTTTTTGAACAAAGTTTATCAAGCAACAGGGCGCATCATATCTATCTTCAAATTTGCTGATTTTGTTAAAACCTTTTTCGATGAACTGATGCAAAGTAATGATTTAGCTGTTTTGGTGAAAAATGTAGCTTCTTTCTGTAAACAGGACAAAAGACGTAGGTTGTCTCAACTTGAACTATTTTATAAGACCGAATATCAATTGGTTATATGATTAAAAAAATAAGGTTGATGCGTATGCGAAAACTCGGAGAACTATTTTTTGGAAACCAATTAAATTTCCGAAGTCGCAATTATACGCTGCCTTACAAGAATAAAATGTAAAGTTATTTTTTCAGCATTCTTTAAGAAATCAAGCGGACATTTTGAAGGAAGGAGTTTTCATAAGACAAATAGATTTGTCACTTTTGTAAATGGAGATAGGATAGATATTCAATATCCTTTTGCACGTCTCTAAGCCTTTTACCAACAATCAACACCTCCAATTATGACACACAAAATACTGCTTTTTGTTTTCGTATTGCTTTCATTCCCCTCGTTTTCATTCGCTCAATGCGACCCCGTTTTGATACCTTTTGAAGAATATGCGCTGCGGTCGGTCAGTTCGGAAGATGGGACAAATGTGGCGGCAAATGCTTTGGACGGAAATGTGGAAACGCTTTTTCGGACATCGGGTAATACACCTTTTCCACATGAACTGCAAATAGATTTGGGCAGCGTTCGGGCGCTTACTCAGTTGATTCTCACACCTCCTCCAAGCAATGTGAATGGCAAATTGGCAGAATATGAGGTGTATGTGAGTGTGGACGGTGAAGATTGGGGTGAAGCTCAAGCAGCGGGTTTGTTGGTCTATGATGGCTTTGGAGATACTGCTGATCAAATCATTGATTTTGGAGCAGTTGATGGGCGGTATGTTCGCTTGGTGGGTTTGTCAAATTACGATGTGAGCAATGTACATCGTTGGTTATTGGCAGAGTTAAGTATTGCAGAAAATCCCTGTGGCAGTAGTGAAAAACGAAATCAAACTATTGATTTTGAAGTAATTGAAAAGAAACAAACGACGGGTCAATAACCCACCACTAAATCAAAGATTATAGTGGGGGCATCACTGTCCTTATTGATTAGCCTAAGTTTTAAAGACTACGTTGTTTGAGTTATCATACCTATGGATGCTCCACAAGTCCATAGCTCTATGTTTTAGTATTAAAAGTTCTGATGGGTAGGAACGGTGTGCTAAGAAAGACAAGCTCTTACAACATTGGCGAAGTAGATTTACAGCGAAAGCTGATTTATTTACACCCCGTCGACCTTTAGGTGGGCGGTGTTTTTAACCTTTTGCAGGGTCTAATGGCCTCGCTGAATTTTTCCTCTCCAACTAAATCACAGATTTTAGTTGGAGTATCCAAATTCTATTTTTCGATGAATCATAGGAGCGTAGCTTGGACACAATTAAATAACTGGTTTTCTGTGGTGTCGAGGCTAGCCCCTTAAGAACTCTCCAAATAAATTTGGGGGTTACGTTATATCAAATTATTTCTGAAACAGTGTAGTAAAATATCAAAATCAAAAAATATGGCAGAGCAAAAAACTCGCTTAACTGGCTTTTCAAAATTCATCATCACCCTCCTAATTGTAGGCGGTATTGGAGGCGGATTGTATTACTTAGCGAACAATACAGAGATTGGAAAAGAACTTGCTAACAAGGAGAAAAAAGAAAAAGTCATAAAAGACAACAAAGGCAAAAACGCCGTTGCAGCAACTTCAAATGGCGATGCCATCAAAGTACAAGCCTTTACCTGGGGTGGTTATGCAGGTGGTCAATACTTCAATGAAGGCTTCAAACATTCTGCAAAATCTCGCTTCACGAAAGACTATGGATTAGACGTAGATTTCATGTTGATTGACGATTTTGACGCTTCAAGAAGTGCGTGGAAAGCCGACGAAGTTCATTTGTTGGGAACAACAGCCGATGCACTTTCGACCGAAATGGAAGGATTGAAGGAATACAATCCACAGATATTGTTTCAGGTTGATTGGTCGAGAGGTGGAGATGCAATTGTGGCACGTAGAGGCATCAACAGCATCAACGATTTGAAGGGCAAAACCGTAGCGGTAACCCCTTCTACTCCTTCTCAAACGTTTTTGATTTGGATGCTCGAAGCAGCAGGTATGACCTTAGACGATATTAAAGTCCAAGAAGTTCCTTCAGCAATTGATGCAGCAACTGCCTTCAAAAGTGGAAAAATAGATGGTGCAGTTGTGTGGAGTCCAGACGATGAAATTATTATACGAGATGTTCCTGGCGCAAAAGTACTGCAAAGTACCCGTGACGCTTCCCACATTGTAGCGGATGTTTACATTGCCAAAAAATCTTGGGTAGATGCCAACCGAGACAAAGTGGGTAAACTCTACGAAGGTTTTATGATTGGCGCAGCCGAAATAAATGCTTCAGAAGCAGCTAAGAAAAAAGCAGCAAAAATCATGGCAGATGGAACGGGTATTTCGGAGAAAGATGCACTTGGAGGCATCAACAATGTTCGCTTGACGACCCACGGTGACAACCTCAACTTCTTTGGTAGAAATCCCGACTACAAAGGGGTGACAGGTGAAAAACTCTACACCAAAATGGGACAGACCTACGAAAAATTGGGTTTTGCGAAAAAAGGCTGGCCCAACTGGAGAACGATTTCTTATCCTGGAGCGATTAGTAGTGCCAATTTGAAGGGAGATACACATATTGCAGAAGGCGGCAAAGTCTTCAAAAAACCTACGGAAAAACAAAAAACTGCTCCTGCAATTGCCTCCAAACCCATCAGTATCAGCTTTCCAACAGGTAAATCTGAATTGGGTGAAAATGCCAAAACCATTATTGACCTTCAATTTGGAGATGTAGCCAAAGCTTTTTCCAATGCTCGTATTCGTGTAGAAGGAAATACGGATAATGTAGGTTCAGCAACGATGAACAAAAAACTCTCTCTCAAACGTGCTCAATCCGTAGCCAAATACCTCGAAAAGGCTTATGATATGGATGTGAATCGCTTTATCATCGTTGGGAATGGTCCTGATAGACCTGTCAAAGGTTGTGAGAAAAACGATACAGATGCTTGTCGTTCTAAGAACAGGAGAACAGAGTTTCAGCTTGTGGCAGAATAATTTTAAATGGCTATATGGTTGGATTGTTGTAATACGCTCCTTAGTAAACGTGGGTCTTGGATAATACTTGTTAAAAATCAAGTGTTTAGATATATGAGCGGCACTGTTTGTAGAAAACAATCAAGAATACGTTTTAGCTCCTTTAGGTGCGGCACTTTGGGGTCGCACCTAAAGGAACTAAGAACTTGGTTTATAATCTTTTCTACAAACGGGGAC
>JBMYXW010000328.1:0-4631 GCA_049608825.1 Chitinophagales bacterium | reverse complement strand
AACAGAATTGGGGGTTTGGCTCTATGACGGAAATACCCAGACTTGGACAGAGGAGAATGATAAAATGGGTAGAGTTCCAGTTCACAGTTTGCGGTTTCAAGCCACAAAATCATTTGGTTGTGAGGTGTTGTATGCAGGTACACATGGGCGAGGGATTTACCGAAGTACCGACTTTTTAGTAGCGGGTTGTGAGGGCATTTTTCCCGATGATACGGTTGCGATTGAACGCTTGAATCCCATTTCACAGCTTCAACTCTATCCCAATCCGATGCGCCAAAAAAGTGTTTTGCAAATCACCTTAATAGAAACATCGGATGTAGGTTTGCAGGTTTTTGACCTTCAAGGTCGGATGCTTCGACACCAAGAATTGGGTGAATTGGCGGCTCGTACCCACAAGATTGAAGTGGAGAGAGGCGGGTTGATTGCAGGGAATTATGTGGTGGTCTTGTCCTCGGGGGATAAGAGGGTGAGTAAGAAGTTGGTCATTGTTGACTAAAATAAACAAAGTAGAATGAAGCAACACGTAAAAAGGCTTGTAGTAATTGTATTAATTCTTGTCATTGCGGGCTTTGTCGTGACTTCAATGTTATACGTATGTAGATTTGAATGTTTTTGGAGGAATGGAAGCTGAGTATATGCGATTGAAGGAAATTCAATAAAGCACTCAACTATAACTTTTCCATTTTCGAAACCAATATCAAATCTCCCATACAAGAGTCATCTTCTTTCTCCCAATTCAGCTTGACATCAATCGGCAGCGCCTCGTTTTCCAAATCCAATCCACTATTTTTGGGCAACTCAAAAAAACGATGCGTTTCTCCATCTATTTCAATGAACCATCCTCCGCAGCATCCACATTCTCTAGAATCAAAAGAGGTGATTACACCCACATCATTTAAGGATTCCTTCTCACAAGTCAATAAAAAAGAAGATGAAATCAGTAGAAGAGTAAAGAGTTGTTTCATAGTTTGAATGATTTTTTGAACATGATAAATATTCAAATATCTTCTTTAATCCAATTCTTTGATTTTAGAAATCAATATAATGTTCTGGCAAGAACCATCGTCTTTTTTCCAATGCAATTTCACATGAAGAGGCAATGTCTCGTTTTCCAAATCTAAGTTGCTATTTTCGGGTAGTTCTCGAAAACGGTATGTCTTTGCGTCTATTTCAATGAACCATCCTCCACAGCAACCACAATATCCAGAATCAGGCGAAGTAATCACACCTGTATCTTTTGTGTATTCCTTCTCACAAGCTGATAAAAAAGAAGATAGAATTAGTAGAAGAGTAAGAAGTTGTTTCATAGTTGAAGTGTTTTAGAAGTCTGACTATGAAAGGTATAACGTTGTAATATTTATATAGGGTTGCTTTGAAAGAAATAAAATTAGCCGCCAATTCAAACATCGTAAACACAAGCAGTTCTTTTCAATCTAAGAGTTCCTGTTCTAAAACAAAACCGAACTATAGGCTAATCCATACGCCACACTGTTAAAACTATCACCCGACCGAATCGAATCTTTTCCAAAACGCTCTTCAAACAGTTCTCGCACCACAGGTACAAGTGAACTCCCTCCTGTCATAAACACACTGTCCACATCTTCCGCTTCCACAAAAGCATCCTCCAAAAAAGTATGGAGGTATTGGCGGATGTGTTGGATGTCTTTGTCCACAAACTGATTGAACTCTTGACGGTTGATGCTTTGGTGGATTTCGATGTGAGCTTGATTGAAGTCAATAGTAGTTTCGGGCTGACTGGAAAGAGCGATTTTGGCGTTTTCGATGGACTGCAAAAGTGGATAACCCAAATTTCGTTCTACCAAAGTAATCAATCGTTGGAACTCACTGCTGTAATTGGTGGCATAAAAAAAGTCGTCCAATTCTTTCCGAACCTTTTCGCTTTTGAAGTAGTTCAAGTCTTGCCAAGCACACAGACGACGAAAGTAATGGCTTGGAACTTCCAGTGTTTTGTTCATGGATTGGTATTGAAGTCCATAGCCAAAATAGCGCACCAATTTTCGCCACATCACCTCTGCATCCAAATCATCTCCTCCAATATGCACACCTCCTTTGGCAATCATATCCGAACTTCTATCAACTTCGTTGATTTTTTGGGGATTCAACTGCATCAAGGTAAAGTCAGACGTACCACCACCCAAATCTGCTACCAAAACCATTTCGGAATCTTGAAGTTGACGCTCATAGGTGAAAGCTGCTGCAATCGGTTCATATTGAAAATGGACCTTTTGAAAACCTGCAATCTTTGCAGCCTTCAATAATCGTTCTTGCGCCAAGTTATCCCTTGCAGGTTTTTCGTCAAAAACAACGGGTCGTCCAAAAATAGCAGTTGTTACGTTTTCGCCTACAAAATCATCTGCTTTTTGTTTCAAAGATTGAAGGATGAGTGCCACCAATTCCTCCAATGTGTAGTCGACTTGATAAATAGTCGTTTGGGTAAACGAAGAATTGGGCAAAGCGGATTTGATGGAGCGCATTAAACGACCCTTCATTGAATTTCGCAAGAATCGATGTAATCCTTCCTTACCGACTATGTATTCTCCGTCGTATTTTTGGGGAAAGGGAAAGTGTAAAATGGAAGCGTCAATAAAAGAATGGACAATGCGGTTGGTTTGTCGGTCGTAAATCGCTAAAGCTGAATTACTGGTTCCGAAATCAACACCGTAAACGTAGCGAGACATAGATAGGACTTAAGATTAATTAAAAATTGTTAACTATCAATTATCAATTTTTTACAAACGACTGTTTCAACAACACCTCACCGCCATCATCTGTCGAACTCTGCATAAACCAAAGCGGAAAATACTCCCCTTCGACCCAAGTATTGATGAAGTTGGAATAATAAGGGCTGCCAGGATTGCCCGATTGACCGCCAGGGTAAACGCCATACGCTTTAACAGAATCACCCAATTCTACCACCATTTTCCAAGAAGGACCATGCCTTTCGCTTGTTGCATTCAAGATGCCTCGATGTCCATTCGTTGCCAAGCCTGCCACACTAAAAGGAGGAATATTTGCCAGATGTTGGACAGTCGTACCTTTGAAGTTACCCCAAGTTGCTTCTTTTGTATTTTTGACCTGCCAAGCATCCAAAGAATCAACCGCTCCAGAAAATGCTTTTTGTGCCAATATTGCCGCAGTTTCTTTCTCGGGAGTATCTTTGATGTCGAGAAGTTTGTGTTTAGGTTGGGTGGTGAAAAGCTGAATCGTGGGGTAGGAATTGGGATAAGTCATAGGAATTTTGTCTTTCTTAGCATCGGCTACTTCGTCCCAAATCAAGGTGAACAATTGTTTCCAAAGCTCTTCAAAAATAGACGGAGCGAGTTGCTCAACTGTATTTTCGTAGTTCCACTCTTTCAGCAGGTTGTAGGATATTTTTTCTTTTTCACTCAAAGTCGAATCATTGATGTGACTCAAAATGACGGGTAAAACCTCTGCTGCCTTTAAATTGTAATTGTCGTTTTGCAGGTTTTTCATGTCCTCTGCTTCAATGTCTTTCAACATCGTCAACTGTTGGTTGAGCCTTCGATTTCGATAAAATTCAAAACGACCATTGTAGTAGTAAGGGTAATCCGCACTTGCAGGATGTTGATTGGCTGAACTTACAAAACCTCGTGGAGGGTTGACAACGTGTGGATTGTGTTCTCTCGGAATATAACCTTGCCATTGTTCAGACGACTTTGAACCATCTTGCACTTTTTTTCCTTGACCCCGTTTTTTGAGTGGAAATTTGCCTTGATGCCACATCGCAATTGTGCCATCTTTTGAAGCAAAAGCAAAATTTTGAGCAGGACATTCATAGTTTTTTAAGGCTTCATTGTAGTCATCGTAGTTTTTGGCTTTGTTCAATAAGTAGAAGGTTTTGAACTCATTAGAACCTTCGTGTGCTTTCCAGCGCAAAGCCATATTGTGTTTTGGATTTGCAGTATCTTGGTAACTTACTGGGCCAATATGTGTGTAAATCACTGTATCTAAAACCACATTTCCGCCCTTAACTTTGATTTCTTCAATCCGTTGAGTCGTTTTTAGCCATTCACCATCAAATTTGTATTCCGCTTTCGTTGCATTGTCCTTGAAGGTCATTTGATACCAATCTGCAACATCGTGTCCGCCATTTGTCACACCCCATGCAATATCCTTATTGAAGCCAATCACAACACCTGGAGAGCCAGGAAGCGAAACACCATACACATTCATTTCAGGAGTTTGAAGTTGACATTCGAGCCAAATTGAGGGTAAATTCAAGCCCAAATGTGGATCACTACAAAGGATGGGTTTTCCAGATTGGGTTTTGTCTCCACTCACTGCCCAGTTGTTGCTGCCATTGTCGGGGTCGGGCTTAGAAAAAAGAGAAGGAGTCAATAGTGCTTGGTCATTGGAGTTCGTGTTAATGTCTTCTATTCCAATGCTTGCAGTTGTGGTGTCTATTGATTCTGCTTCAAAATTCCACTCTGTATTGGTCGGTATGATTGGGTCAATACCTTTGGGGAAATCGGGATACATTATTCGAAAATCCTTTCTACCAAAAAGCTCCAAAGCGTTGGTCATTTCTATGTCTTTCTCCTTAAATGCTAAATTTCTCGCCATATAGGTATAAAGCCCTGCCAAGTGGT
>JBMYXW010000327.1:0-4638 GCA_049608825.1 Chitinophagales bacterium | reverse complement strand
CGACAGATATTGTCATCAAGCCAGGTTATTATTGGTTAGCTTATGATTGGAGCAACCTCTTTTTCTCTTGCGAAACCTGTAATCGCTCCTACAAAAGAAATTATTTTCCACTTGCCAATCCCGATAAAAGAGCAGATGGTTTTTTGAGAAATATTGGGAAAGAAAGTCCGCTGATTATCAATCCACAAGAAGAAAACCCTGAAAACTATATTGAATACCTTGGTTTTTCTGCAAGGGCTATTAAAGGAAATTCCAAAGGAAAAGAAACTATTTCAAGGACGGGTTTGAATCGCCCATTTTTAGATGAAAATCGCCGAGATTCTTATGAGCTTCTCAAGAAAATATACTTGCTTTCACAAGACAAAAGTATTTCTGAATCAAAAAGATTGGAGTTGGAGAAAGTCGTCCAACAATGTGCTTTACCAGACAAAGAATATTCATTGATGATAAAATGTGCTATCAAACACGAATTCAAGTATTAACCTCCCCCAACAAACCGTCAACCATCCCCTCCGATATTTCCCCTTTCGTAAAACTCACCGCCTTAAAAAGCGGCAAATCCAACACTATCGCCTTGCCGAATTCAAAAGCATCTTTTTTACTTTGTTTATCGAGAAACTCTGCGCCCATATTACCTCAAAAAACTATCCCAAAAGTAAAAGGCAATCCCCAAAACTATCAGCATTGTTGCCGATCCAAGACCTCGCATTGCCAAGCCCCTTTCATATTTATTAAAAAAATACATTGGAATGGCATTGGCGACTACCGCAGCAATGCACATAAGCTTCAATGAAAAACCATCAAAGTCTTCAATAAGATAGTTGGATAGTACATAACTTACTCCTTTCCATATAAAAAAGAACAAGATGGTGGTAGCGATGGCGGTTGTTGCACCATTAAAAAAATTGTCTTGTGAATCCATTTTTTACATTGTTTTATTGTTGAATTGCTTTGAAACTCTAATAAAATAAGTTCCGAATTTGAGGGAAAGACTTTTGTAGTTTATTTATTGAGGGGTATGGATTTTCATTACAATAAAAAAAATTAAAGTAAAACTACAAATTCTAAATCAGCAGGTTATATTATTGGAAACTTTTAACAATTTAGCCATATAGCAATACAATCATTAAATAATTCCTTTCCATTTTTCCTTCAAAAATGAAATCCCATTATAAGCTGTCAAATCGTGTTGGACAGGAACAACAGACACATATCCTTGCTGCAATGCAAACTCATCAGAATCTTCTCCTTTGTCTTCATTAACAAACTTGCCTGTGAGCCAATAGTATTTTCTACCTTGTGGATCAAGTCGTTCGTCAAACTCCTCCCTCCAATTTGCCTTTGCTTGGCGGCAAATTTTGATGCCTTTTATTTCATCTTCGGGTAGATTGGGAATGTTTACATTTAGGAGTTGGTGGTCGAGTAATCCATTCTCCAATACTTGCTGAATGATGGTTCTTACATACTTTTTGGCGACTTCCATGTTGGCATCCGAACGGTAATCTAAAAACGAAAAACCAATGGCATCGATGTTTTCCAAAGAAGCTTCCATTGCAGCAGAAAGTGTGCCTGAATAAATAATGTTGATAGACGAATTGGAGCCGTGATTGATGCCCGACACACAAAGGTCTGGTTTTCGGTGCAATACCTTATCGGTTGCCAGTTTTACACAGTCCACAGGTGTTCCCGAACAAGCGTAAGATTCAATTCCATCAAAAACTTCTACTTTCTTCAATCGCAAAGGTTTGGTAATCGTAATGGCGTGTCCCATTGCAGATTGTGGGCTATCGGGCGCAACGACCACCACTTTTCCAAATTCGCTTGCTACTTCTACCAGCGTTCTGATTCCACCTGCGGTGATTCCATCATCGTTCGTCACCAATATCACTCTTTCTTTGTCTAACATACTTTTTGCTTGTTTGTTAATTTCCTATTTTTGATGTTCAAAATTACGGGAAATAAATGGATTGGGTATGGTTCAGATATAAAGGTTTAGGTTCATTTTGAAGTAAAATTGAATGGGCATTGTTTATCTTCTCAAAAATCAATACTTTCGGCACTTGATTTGCAAGAACTAAGACGTTTTACTAAAACGTCTCTACAAGTACATAAATATCTAAAAACAATTATCAACATAAACACCTGAATACCTAAAAAATGCTCGAAGATTTTTTAAGTCCCATTGAAGTAAGTGAAGTTTTGGAATCACAGCAATATGCTAAGAATCAATGGGGAAACTGCATTGAAAAACACATAGATACATTGCCCGATTACAGTGATACAGACATTGCCATCATTGGTGTAGAAGAAGACCGTCGCAATCGAGGCAATGCTGGCTGCAAAGAAGGCGCAAACGCTGTTCGACGGGAATTGTACAAACTTTATAAATGGCAAAAACGCTTTCGAGTAGTGGATTTGGGCAATATCAAAGCAGGACGGACACAGCACGATACGTATATTGGAGTAGGCAGAGTCGTTGAAACATTGCGAGCCGAAAAGGTCGTTCCGATTATCATTGGAGGAACGCATGATGTGACTTATGGACAGTTTTTGGGTTATGGGAATCAATCGTCTGATTTTGTAAACATAGCGGTTTTTGACCAAGAAATAGATCTTTTTTCCTTGCACCGTCAAGCGATGGGTCCCTACTCTTTTCTCTACAAAATCCTTACCCAACAACCCAACCTCTTCAATTTCACCTTGGTTGGTTTTCAGCATTTTTTGGTTGACCCCAATATTGTCAATACCTTAGAAGAACTGCATTTTGAATGTCACAGTTTGGGGCTTATTCGCAGCAATATTGAGGAGGTTGAACCCATTGTACGGAATGCCGACATTGTTTCTATTGACATTTCTGCAATTCGCCAATCAGACGCACCTGGGGTGGATAGATTGAGTGCCAATGGTTTTTATGGTGAAGAGGCTTGTCAAATAGCACGTTATGCAGGATTAAGCGACTATGTTTCTTCTTTTGGGCTGTACCAGTTCAATCCTCTGCTTGATAAGAATGGTCAAACTGCTAAGTTAATGGCGCAAATGCTTTGGTATTTTGTAGATGGTTTTTATGGACGCAAAAACGACCATCCGAGGGTTTCGAGTAAGGGCTTTTTGCAGTACATTGTGAACTTCAAAGAGAACGAACACGAAATTGTGTTTGTGAAAAGCAAACGAAGCGACCGTTGGTGGATGCGTGTACCTGTTTTGAAATTTAAAGATGAGAAACAGGAGGAACGTTATGAGTTAGTTCCCTGTTCTTATTCGGATTATGAGTTGGCCTGCAAAGAGGAAATTCCCGATAGGTGGATGCGGGCTTATTTGAGGCTTTCGGGTTAAATCTTATGGATGCTTGATGGATGCTTGATGGATGCTTATTGGATGCTTATTGGATGCTTTTGATGCTTATTGGATGTTTTGGATACTGTGTACTGTGTATGAGTCCTTTTGTGATTCAAAATAGTCTTAGGCAAATTAAAATATTAAATTAGGCATTTTTGAGATTTAATTCGTTCGCTTACAAAGTATTGTTTGAATCCCGATTAAAATACGGGACAAGTTTTGCATTTGAGTTTTTAATTTGAATTTGCCTTACCTCCTTCAATTCGATAACACATTCTAACTTTTCCACTATATTTGCTGTTTCAAATTGAAAAATACCCAAAATCAACAAATAAACAAACATGAAAGGAATCATTTTAGCAGGTGGAATGGGAACGAGATTGTATCCCATCACCTATGCCATCAGCAAACAAATCATGCCCATTTACGACAAGCCCATGATTTACTATCCATTGACCACCTTGATGATGGCTGGTATTCGTGAAGTTTTGATTATTTCCACACCTAACCATTTGCCCTTGTTTGAGCAATTGTTAGGCGATGGCTCAAAATACGGCTGTGATTTTCAGTATTTGGTGCAACACGAACCCAAAGGATTGGCACAAGCATTTGTATTGGGAGAAGAATTTATTGGCGATGACAAAGTTTGTTTGGTCTTAGGCGACAATGTTTTTTATGGTTCTGGTTTGGGCGACCAACTCGCAAAACTCAATGATGTGGATGGCGGTGTGGTATTTGCCTACCACGTTTCTGACCCTGAACGATATGGTGTTGTAGAGTTTGACGACAACAATAAGGTGATTTCTATTGAAGAAAAACCTAAAAATCCTAAGTCGAACTATGCTGTTCCTGGTTTGTATTTTTATGACAACAGCGTGATTGAAGTAGCCAAAAATTTGGCTCCAAGTGGACGAGGCGAATACGAGATTACGGATGTGAATGCAGAATATTTGCGAAGGGAACAATTGAAGGTTTCTATCTTGGGTCGTGGTACGGCTTGGTTAGATACAGGAACATTTGATTCTTTGATGCAGGCGAGCCAGTTTGTGCAGGTTATCGAACAACGTCAAGGATTGAAGGTGGGGTGTATTGAAGAGGTGGCTTTTCGCAAAGGATTTATTAACAAAGAGCAATTGAAAGCTTTGGCTGAACCTTTGTTGAAGAGTGGGTATGGAGATTATTTAATGGAGTTGCTTTAAATTTGTGTTTAGGTTGATAGGTGTGTTTAGGTGTTTGTGTACTCATGTGTTTGAATAAAGCAATTTTAACTAATAAATCCGTCATTTATGCGTGTATCTTTTT
>JBMYXW010000326.1:0-4645 GCA_049608825.1 Chitinophagales bacterium | reverse complement strand
TTGATACTGAAATTGTATTTGCAAGTGATATTGATAAGTTTGTGAAACAAAGTTATTTTGCAAACTATGAAGTTGATGAAGATTCTTGGTATAATGATGTTAAAAATATTGATGGAAAAAAATATAAAGGAAATATTGACCTTTTAGTAGGTGGAAGTCCGTGCCAATCATTTTCAATGGTTGGTAAGAGAAAAGGACTTGAAGATACGAGAGGTACATTATTTTATGAATTTGCAAGAATTGTTGAAGAAAGCCAACCTAAAGTGTTTATTTATGAAAATGTAAAGGGTTTGATTAGCCATGATAAAGGAAATACTTTTGAAACTATTAAAGCTTCTTTTGATGAACTTGGTTATAAGTATTTCTGCCAAGTCCTAAATGCAAAAGACTATGGGATGCCTCAACACCGAGGGCGTATTTTTGTAGTTGGCTTTAAGGATAAATCTATTGATTTTGAATTTCCAGAGCCTATAAACTTAGAGCATACAATGCAAGATTTTCTTGAAGACTATACAGATAGTAAATATTACTTGAAGGAAAAGGGAGTGAAATTTGTAACAAGTTCAAAAAACCGTAAAAAAAGATATACTCAAATAAATGGAGATATTGCTCTCTGTCAAAAAGCAAATCAACAATTCAATTGGCATGGGGATTTTATTTTTGAAAACCAAGAGGCACAAGAGTTTAATGAATTTATTTTTGATGTAAACGAGGTTGAAGAAAAATATTACTTATCTGAAAAAGTGAAAAAATATGTTCTTTCCGAAGGGGCTAAAAATTTTAAGACTCGAATCAAAACCGATTTAGAAGTTGCAAGACCTTTATTACAAACTATGCACAAAATGCACCGGGCAGGTGTTGATAATTATGTGACACACAATAAAGGTAGAATTAGAAAACTTACTCCAAAAGAATGTTTACGATTGATGGGATTTAGAGATGATTTCAAACAAGTTGTAAGTGATACCCAGATGTATCGACAGGCTGGGAATAGCATTGTCGTTGATGTTTTGATTGCTATTTTGAAACAAATGGATATAACAAAATTTGCTGAACAATAAATGGAAAACTTTCAGAAAATAAAAATTGATGGTCTTGAGTATTATATCATTGACTCTATTCAAAATTTGAGAGCTGAAGATAGCTTTATTCATAGGAAGAATAAGTTGAAAGCATTCAAAGGTAATGGTGAGTCTAGAAAATATGTTGGTAGTTATAAAAAAGATGCAGGAAAAAGATTGAGTGAGTTTTTTGAATATAAGAAATGGGGAGATACAAAAGTTGATGGAAAAAGAACTTATCCATACATTCAACAAAACAACTGTTTTTTTAGTAAAACCAATTTACTGAAATATCTATATGATGCCCGAATAGAATACCAACAACAAGAGCAAATTTATAATTTTGATATATCTGAACATTAAATAATCGGCTGAATAAAGTTATTGTATTACAAAAAGAGAAAACCTCTTTTTCTATTTGTGATGTTTCAGATTTTGTTGATAGTAAAAGAGGGTCAAGAGCTTATATTCGCTCAGAAGATGAAATTTGGAAATTATGGCGTGAACTTGTTTTACCCCAAATAAGTTATTTATCAATTTTAAAGTTAATTCCTGTCAAAAGAGATGGTAAAGTTCCAAAGCCTCTATTTTATTTTAGAATCCTATTAGATTATAAGTATCGTTCAATTGTACATCCTAAGCTTTCAATTTCATCGCATGTAATCATTACTCAAGAAAAGAAAAAGAGAGCTAGCCAAAAAACAAAATCAAGGAAGAAAGCCAAAAGTTTCAGAGATAGCGTTATCGATCACATGCCACAATGTCCATTCACCAAGATTTCAAAGCGTGAACTTTTGGTAGCCAGCCACATCAAGCCATATAGTGTTTGTATGAATGAGGATAACATTGAAGAAGCAACTGATTATCTGAATGGTCTTGCATTTACACCTACTTATGATAAACTTTTTGACCAAGGATACATCACTTTTACTGATAAAGGAGAGTTAATTTGTGGAACACAAATTTCTGCCTATACATGGTCAAAACTTCGCATAAATCCGAATGCTAAGAATGTTATGAGGATATATCCAGAAAAAAGAGAAAAGTATTTGGCATATCATCGTAAATATGTTTTTCAAGATAATTTAGATGAAACCTCATAAACTTACAAACCCCCTTTTCACTCCAATCTGCACCGCCTCCGTTCGATTCCTTGCACCCAGTTTACTCAAAATCGAACTGACGTGAAATTTTACCGTTCGCTCCGAAACAAACAATTTGCTTGCAATCTCTTTGTTTTTCAATCCCTTAGCCAACCACTTCAATACCTCCAATTCACGCAAAGTCGGTTTTTCGACACCATCACTAAGTTGCTGCATGAGTTTAGAAGCAATCACAGGTTGAAGCAGAGAGCCACCGCCATGAACCACCCGAATCGCCTCAAAAATCTCCTGCCTTGATGCCCCTTTCAACAAATATCCTTTCGCTCCAGCTTTAATCGCACTCATAATTCGTTCGTCCGTATCAAAAACCGTAAAGACAATTACCTTCGTCAAAAAATTGCTTTCTTGCAAACTTTGAATCACCGCCACACCATCCATCACAGGCATATCCAAATCCAACAAAAGAATATCCACACTACCCTCTAACTTCTTCAAAAAATCCACCGCCTCTTTCCCATTTGCAGCTTCGCCTACGACCTCAAAATCGGGCTGCATCTCAACAATCATTCGCAAACCTTCTCTTACAATCGGATGGTCATCGGCAAGTAAGACCCTAATTTTTTTAGACATAAAATACCATTTTTTCTGGCCCTTGTGATTTTGAGTAAAAATAGCACAAAACAATACAAAAGCTCCTGTTTTTGCAGAGATAAATTTTGTAATTTGGCAACTCAAATACCTCTCCAATAGATGAATGAAAGGCTCATAGAAGCACAAATTTTGTTGGAATCCGCTATACACTATTTAGAAATTGCGGATTACAAAAACTGCATTGCAGCCAGTTCCAATGCTGCAAAAATTTTTGAAAATCAACAGCAATGGAAAAAATTCATTCAGTCTAAAAATATTTCCGTCCAATCTTATTTGAGCTTACTTCAATACGAAAAAGGCAAAAAAGAATTGGATAACTTGCAGCTCATTGTCAGCTCCAAGCTGCAAAAAAACAGCTCCGAAACCTGCTCATTTTTTCTCAATTTTGGTGATTATTGGCAACTCAAACACGATTACAACCAAGCCCTTCAATACTACCAAAACGCCTTTGACATCAGCCAAATAGTTTATGGAAAAAATGCGCCACAAATAGCAGACTGCTACCATAAAATTGGGCGAACATGGGGGCAAAAAGGAGAATTTGAAAAAGAACTGACTTATTACCGCAAAGCACTCACTATAAGCCGCCAAAATTGGAACAATGAACATCCGTTTATCGCCAAATGCTACCAAAATATGGCAAGAGTATTTGGAGTAAAAGGAGACTACAATACACAACTTCTATATCTCCAAAAAGCCCTAAATATCTACTTACAATCTTTGGGCAAACAGCACCTTACAACAGCAGTAGCATTCGATGAAGTCGGTCGAACCCATGCCATGAGAGAAGATTTTGCCAAAGCATTGAAGTACCACCAGAGAGCACTTTCTATCAGACAAAAACTCCTGTCAGAATTCCATTATCACCTAGCTGATTCCTATTTTCACATTGCCTACTGTTTGCAGTCCCTTCAAGAATTTGAAGCAGCATTGGCAGAATACAAAAAAGCCTATCGAATCCGCAAAAAACTATTCGGCAAAAACCACGCCTCCGTTGCAGCCTGCTACAACAGCATGGGTGTTTGTTTCGGTCATTTGCGGATGTATTTTCGACAATTCGACTACCACCAAAAAGCCCTCGAAATCCTCCTCAAAATCTTTGGCATTCAACACCATGAAGTCGCCTTTACTTACAATCAATTGGGCAATTGTTGGCAGCGCAGAAACTTCCATTCACAAGCTTTACAGCATTTTCAATTTGCACTCATTAGCCTTGTAGATGGTTTTGAATCTGCCAACGTTTACCACAATCCTCGACTCATAAACTATGCAGTCACATTTGAATTGTTGAACGCCTTTACCCAGAAAGCCATTTCTCTATTCCAAAATTATCAAACCAATAGTCGTTCCAAAAAAGACCTTCACCGAGCAATGGTCCCCTTCCAAATTGCGCTCGAATTGATTGACCAAAAACGCCACAGTTTTCAGTCCGAACACTCCAAAATGGACTTGATTCACCGATTTATGCCCGTCTATGAAGGGGCAATACAAACCGCTTTAGAATTGCATCGTTTGGATGGCTTGGGGCAATATCTGCGCTCTGCTTTTACCCTTGCCGAAAAGGGCAAATCAGTACTCTTGTTATCATCCATCAAAGACTTGGAAGCCAAAGGAATTGCAAATATACCTGCTGCAATGTTGGCACAAGAAAAAGAATTGCGGCAACAGATTGTCAACCTCGAAAAAAGCATTTACCAAGAGCAATCCATTGAAGAACAGGCAAACGAATTGAGAATGAGCAAGCTGCAAAGTCACTTGTTTGACCATCAGCAGCAGTACCAAGATTTGGTAGAGACTTTGGAGCAGCAATATCCCGATTATTACCGACTC
>JBMYXW010000325.1:0-4662 GCA_049608825.1 Chitinophagales bacterium | reverse complement strand
GAAATTTGGATTAATCCACTCGCCAACCCTGATGGAACTTATACCAATGATGATGAAACGGTTTTTGGGGCAACTCGCTACAACAGTGAAGGGCATGATCTCAACCGAAATTATCCCGATCCTTTGATTGGGAATGTACCAACGGATCAACGCCCGATGCAAATCGAGACTTCGTTTTTTGTGGACTTGGCGGAGGCGAACAATTTTGTCATGTCAGCGAATTTTCACGGTGGAACAGAGGTAATGAACTATCCCTGGGATACACGAGTCGAACGACATGCAGATGATGAATGGTGGGAATGTATCTCATTGGAATATGTCGAAAAAGTAAAAGAGATTGCTCCAAGCACTTATTTTGATGGTTTCGGAAATGGCGTAACGAATGGATATGATTGGTACCATGTAGATGGCGGTCGCCAAGACTTTATGACTTATTTTCATCATGGAAGAGAAATAACCATCGAATTATCTGATCAAAAATTAATCAATGCCAACCAATTGGGCAATCATTGGGAGTACAATCGAGAATCATTGTTGGATTATATGGAGCGTACCTTACATGGTTTTCAAGGCGTGGTGACAGACGCACTGACGGGCGAACCGATTGATGATGCAAGAGTATATATTCGCAACCACGATTTTTTCAATTCTGATGTCTATTCCAACCCACAAGGCTACTATGCTCGCCCTATTGGAATCGGTACGTATGACCTTGTTTTTTCTGCTCCCGATTATATAAGCACAGAATACAGTGATTTGGATATCATCAAAAAACACCAAAGCTTTAGTTTGGATGTCAGTCTGATGCCTGAAATAACAAGCATTGAAGACCGACTGCAAAAGGATGGTTTTCTTTTATACCCAAATCCTGCAAAGAATACCTTATTTTTGAAATTTGAAAAGCAAGTAACTCAAATCGAATTGTTTGACATTACAGGAAAAATCATCCGCAATATGGATGCTCCTCAACAGGAAATGATCTTAGATATTTCCGATTTGGAAACGGGTATATATTGGGTGAAAGCCATTGGAATGGATTGGAGTGGGAGTCAGAAAGTGGTGATAGGCGAATAATGAAAAATACAGAAACCATCCAAAACTTCAATAACAGGCTGCTTTTTGCAATAGGTGTCAGTGCTGTATTCTTATTTGCCTTCACTATTTACAAAGCTCTAAATGCCTCTTTTACGCATGATGAATTTACGCTTTTGTCTTATGCAGAGCGTTCCTATTATGGTATTTTTATTATTGATCCGCCCTATGCAGGTTGTCATATTCTATTGACTTTTTTAGTCAAGCCGATTATCACTCTTTTTGGAATTAGTGAGTTTACTTTGCGATTGCCGACTTTGATTGGACATCTGATTTATCTCATTTTTACTTATCGTTTGGTGGTTTTATTGCATCGAAACAATTGGGTAGCCTTTTGTACTTGGCTCTTACTAAATGCCAATCCCTACCTCTTAGATTTCTTTGCGATTGGTCGAGGTTATGGTTTGGCGATTGCGATGATGATGGTGAGTTGTTATTATTTTTTGCGTTTTGTCAAAGAAAACGGTACAAATACAAAGTACTTGTTTGGGGCATTTTTTGCAGGTTTCCTAGCCGTTTACACCAATTTTACCCTCCTCAATTATTATGTAGCATTGCTGGGAACTTGGGGACTCTACGTATTGTATCACCTCTGGAAAACACCAAATTTCTCCTTTCAAAAAGCCTTGAAAATTCATTGGGTTGTTCCGATTGTGACCTTATTCATGGCTGTCATCATTTATATTCCCCTCAAACGTTTGGTTGAAACCGACCAGTTTTATTTTGCAGGAATGAATGGTTTCTGGCAAGATACGGTGAGAAGCTTGGCGGAAAGCTATATGTATGGAATGCCTTATGGAATCTATGTCGAATTTGTTACAAGTATGCTGTTTACAATGGCATTTTTAGCCACATTAGCTCTTTTGTTTTTTCATTGGACAACCCAAAAAGAAGCTAGCTGGGATTGGGCATTTACTGCAATGATTTCTATATTCAGCTTGGCAATGTTGAGTACCATAGTACAATTTCATACAATTGGTACAAAATACCTTTTTGCAAGAATTGCCTTGTTTTATTTGCCGCTACTTTTCATCAGTTTTTCTTTTTTCATTCAATATGCAGTTCATTCTGTTTCCTTCAAAAAATATGCTTTGTTTCTTATAGCTGTCTTGAACATTTTTGTGATATATCACTCCATTCGAGCCTGCAATACACACACTTATCGAGATTGGTGGTATGACAAAAATTCTAAGGGAATTATGGAATATTTGCGAGATGAAGTAACTCCAGTTTTTCCTGGTGATGAGAGAATCAATGTTGGGTTGAAGTGGATTTATGTACCTTCTTTTTACTTCTATGAAAAGAAATGGAATACAGAAAATCATATCAATTTGGTCAATAAAATCAATCCAAAGCTTGAACTGACTCCTGACCTTGATTTGGATTATATCTACACAGAGCAAAATGATTTGGAAATTTTGAAAGAGAGTTTTGATTGGGAGGTGGTATTTGAATTTCCCAATCAAGGAGTTTTATTGAAGGTCAAGGAGATTGAAAATAAAGAGAAATTGTAAGTTACATTATTTGAATTTGAATTTTTATTATGTGTTTAATTATTTTTGCGTACAAAGTTCATCCCAAATACCCACTTATCATTACTGCCAATCGGGATGAGTTTTATGAACGTCCAACAGCTAAAGCTCATTGGTGGGAATCCAAGCCCAATTTGTTGGCAGGAAAAGACTTGAAAGGAGGAGGAACGTGGTTGGGAGTCTCTAAGTCGGGGCGGTTTGCGGCATTGACCAATTATCGAAGCCTTGAACATATCAAACCTAATGCTCCAACTCGTGGGTCATTGGTGGCAGATTTTTTGGTGGATGAAAATGCACCTTCTGCAATGGAATATGTAGAAACTATCGAAAATGATGAAGCTTTCAATGGCTACAATTTACTACTGTATGAAAAAAATACCCTTGTTTGGCATTCCAATGTGAGTAGAGAAAGTAGAGAATTGGAGGCAGGAATCTATGGAGTCAGCAATGCACTTTTGGACACACCTTGGGCTAAAGTAGAGCGAGGTAAATTTTTTTTGAAAGAATTGTTATCTGAGGATTCAGTCGATTTTGATATTGAAAAAGCTTTTAATTTTTTGCAGGACACTGTTCGTCCGAATGACGATAAATTACCTGATACGGGTGTGGGAATCGAATTGGAAAGACTCTTAGGAACGCTGTTTATCCAAAGCCAAAAATACGGAACTCGTTGTTCTACTGTTGTATTGGTGGACGAAAAAGATACTGTTTTTTTTGAAGAAAGAGTGTTTGGAAAGGAAAAACAAAGAACTAAAGTGACAGTGATTAGTTGAGAATGAAAATTAAGTTGCAAGGGGAAATACGAATGCACCTGTGATTATGATTGGAGAAAAGGAAGCCGCAATTATATTGGGGGATGGATTGAATCCTCAAAAGTAAGTTAGCTGACATTTTATTGAAAAAGAAGAATAAGATAAAAATAAGAGAAATGGAGGGAATGATGATATATTTAAACGATGAATGTTTGGAGTATTTTGATGCAATTGTTTTGTTATAAACACATAACCCATATTTTTTTATTATAGATAAGGATTTTGAATGAAAATACCTTGCCTAAATAATGTCTTGTAACATACCTTATATTAATTGCTTGGTGAAATAAAAACTTGACTATCTAAAATAAATGTAGTATATTGCATACATCGTTAAGTTTTATTTTAAATCATAAAATTATAAATCCATATGAACACGCAAAAGAATGTAACTTTCGAAGATTTTAAGACAGCAGCTTTAAGTACAGAAGAAATCTCTCAATTGAAAGGTGGAGAGGATCGTTATGCTAATGTTGAAATTATTGTCGATTGGAATTAAGTTCCAAAAGCTAAGAATTGTCCTTAACTTGGACTTTTTAGACAAAAGCCTTCCACTTTTACCAGTGGAAGGCTTTTGTTTTTTCCATTTTCACTCTATTAATGCGTAGGTTCGTAGGTGATGTTCTCACTTCGGAAAGCTGAAAAAATAACATTACGATTTTCCTCTTCGAGGTGTATTAATTTTGACCGTTTTTACTCATTCAAAATTCAACATTTATTCATTCAGCATTACTTCGAGCATAAGAGATTAATTTTTCACCACCTCAATTTCATGCACTTCCGTTAATTGCGGCATATCCAATATCCGAAGCATCGAAGTCATATTTTTTGCTTTGATTTGGGTTTTGCGTCTTTCGTAGATATTTTTGAGGCTTGTTTCGACATAGACAATTTTGATTCTCGGTTTGTAAACCAACAAAGTGCGAATCAGTTTTTCACGAATACGGAGGCTCAGGTTGGTACTGTTCCAAATAAAAGCTTGTTTCTTTCTGCAATATTCTTTCGCCAATTCATAGGCATGTTGCACCACTTTTCCCTGTCCATCTTTATCCGAAAAACGAATGTTCAACTCTTCTCGAACCGCATCCAAACTAACTATCGGCAAACCTTTACCGTATTTTTCAACATAAGTATCTTTGCCACTTCCTGCAATGCCAGCCATCAGAATCACCTCAAATTCGGTTTCATCATAGAGTTCTGCAACATAATCACTATCGGACTGGAAA
>JBMYXW010000324.1:0-4662 GCA_049608825.1 Chitinophagales bacterium | reverse complement strand
TAATGACTTCCTTCAACGATTTTCCAACGTCCGCCGATTTTTTTGACCTGAATATTGTTGGGATTGAAGCCGATACAATCTTCACCTGACATACTGCCTTGTGGAGCTTTGTTGTTTACGAGTGTATATTGAAGTGAAGGCCCAGGTCGTCCAACAAAACAAGATTTGTTCATTTTGTAGCGTTTGATGATGTCATACGTTTTTTTGGCTTCCTTGTAGTTGGGGAACAAGAACATGGCATGACTCTTACCTTCAATGATTCTGTATTGACCCTTTGTGTAAGGTTTGATGGAGATGTTGTTGTAATTGAAGCTGATACAATCTTCTTTTACAGAAGGAGTTGTAGTGCTTCCACCAGTATTGCAGCCCCCATTTGGGTAAAGCGCATTCACCCCTGCTTTGTCACCTGCGCTGAGTGTCGTTCGTTGTCCAAAAGTTTTGCCAGCTACTTTACTCACGATGGTCGCTCCACCGTTTTTGTTGAAAGCCGTTGGTCCGTAGTGCATGATAGAACCGAAGTCATAGTTGCCCAAATCGACTCCTGCATATCCTCTTTCTGTGTATTTTTGGAAGTTGTGCGTTTTTGCAGCTTTGATATTGTTCCAGTTGATGGTCACATAATTGTCTCTGTCTTGGCGAGATTGTTCGTGGAACAAACCTGATGCGTGCAAAATTTCGTGTTGGATGCTGCCCAATGAACAACTGCCGATAACGATTTCTTGGCGACCACCTTGTTTGCCTACCCAAGAAGCACATCCGCTACTGGATATAAACTCTACATAATCAGCTTCGTTGGTGCGAGGAGTTAAGCACAATTTTGTTTGGGCATTGACTCGACTGATAGCAGTCATAATGTCGTTTCGTTTGGGATGGTTATTGGCGATTTTGTAGGGAATCACGCCATTGTTCCATCGGTAATTGTTGCCACTGATAGCTGCTGCACCGTCTCCAAATATTTGAACAGCACGCCCTACAATCATGTCGCCGTCCAAAATAACGAAGCCATCGACTACTTCTACATTCAATCTTTGAGCAGCTTTGGCAAAAGGTAATTGAATCGTTGCTTGTCTGACATTGCGGTTGGTGATTTCGGGTTTGAACATTTCGGGTTGCAATTGTCCAAACATTTTTGGAGTAATGGAATTGTTCTTTTTAAGAACCAAAGGTTTTTTGTTGAAGTTGAAATTGCCTTGCGCCCAAGCATTTTCGGTAAAAAGGAAGCTCATAATTAGGCTGCATAAGACTACTAATGTTAGTCGGCTGATGTTAGATTTTGTATTTTTCATTTCTTTGAGGTTTTAATGAAGTTGAACAATGATTGTTCGTTGTTAATGATACCACAAAGATAAAGGGTAGGAGGTGTGTGTGAAAACCATGTTTTGAGTAAAAATAGGGGTCTTGGTTGTTTTTTATAATTTAATTAATTGATTAATAGTTGTTTGTGTTTTATTTTGAAAAATAATTGAAATAGAGTTTGGTGTTAGTCAATACTTGAAACAGTCTTAAAGTTCCCTTAGAAAAAGTATTCTTATCTTGGAGGCTGCAAAACTTCAAAAACCATTCGATTTTTATTAAACTATGCGTGTTTTCCGAAACTTAAACGATTTACCGAACTTCCAAAATGCCGTGATTACGATTGGTACGTATGACGGCGTACATATTGGACATCAATCCATTTTGAAGAGAATCAATGATTCTGCCCGAAGTATTGAAGGGGAAAGTATATTGGTGACTTTTCATCCACATCCCCGGATGATTGTAAACGATAAGAAAGTGTCTTTACTTTCGACATTGGAGGAAAAATGTGATTTGTTGGCAAGATATGAAGTTGACAATGTGGTGGTTGTGCCGTTTACCCGCAATTTTTCGCAGCAAAGCCCACAGGAATACATTGAAGATTTTTTGGTCAAAAATTTTCAGCCCAAAAAAATTGTGATAGGCTACAATCACCGTTTTGGGAAGAACCGAGCAGGAGACATTCACTTACTGAGAGAAATGAGGAAAAGCCTCAACTTTGAAGTAGAGGAAATTTCTAAGCAATTGGTAGAAGACAATTCAGTGAGTTCTACCGAAATCCGAAATGCACTCGAAAAAGGAGAAGTCAAAACGGCTGTGAATCTGTTGGGACATCCCTATTTTCTGCAAGGAATTGTGGTGAAAGGCAATCAGTTGGGGCGCAAAATTGGCTTTCCGACTGCGAATCTTTCTGTGGACAGCGAATACAAATTGATTCCCGAAAATGGTGTGTATGCAGTGAAAGTAAAGGTTCGAGAAGCGTGGCACAAAGGGATGTTAAACATCGGTTTGCGCCCAACCGTTTCAGGAGATTCCAAAACGATTGAAACCAATATCTTTGATTTTGACGAGGATATTTATGGTGAAACGATTGTTTTGGATTTTCAGCACCGCATCAGAGCCGAACAACGATTTGTCAATTTGGATGCTTTGATTCGGCAATTGAAGAAGGATAAGGAGCGGGTTTTGGAGTTGTTAGGTTAATTTTATGGTGAGAGGAATTTAATCTTTGGACGAAAGAGCAAAGAGGCAGGAAGCAAGAGACATTTTTTAATTCTTATCAGTATTTTGACCTACTACCTACTACCTACTACCTACTACCTACGCAAATTACCGATTCAACTCATTCGTCATAAAGTCCGACAAACAATTGTGGCGTTCGGTAGAGTAGGGGTGAGAACGCATCATTTTCTCGATTTCATTGTACTCCTCAAAGTGCGCCATCTTCTCAAAAAAATTCAAGCCTTTTCGAGGGTCATAGCCCGCTTTGAGCATCAAAGCTGCACCCAATCTATCGGCAGCATATTCGTCAATCTGCCCCAAAGGCTGACTCAAAATTAATGCTGCGTTTGCCGCCATGACTCCATTCTCACCAAAGTATTGATTACCCAACAAGATGGTTTGTACTTTTCTAAGTGAATGTTTGTCATCAACGTGTGCAATTTCATGGGACAAAACAAAGGCCAATTCATCTTCCGAATCTACCCAATTCAGCATTTTGGAGGTAATAAAAACGTGCCCTCCTGCAATCGCAAAGGCGTTCACCATTTCGTCATCGTCCATGATATGAGTTTGATACACCATCCCTTTTCGATTTACATGAGGAGTAAGGCGATTCATAACCCTATTTAATAAATTCTGTTTTGGGTGCGTTTGCAATAACTTTTGTTCTTTCACCAATTCCAAATACAAGGAATCACCTATCTCCATTTCTCGTGGAATGCTGATTGGGAAATAATCATAAACAGGATTTATCCAACTTTTGCCCCAACTCAGCCAAGATTCTACCTCATCATCGGGATTGCATTGGGCGTGAACATTGAAGGAAAGCAGAGAACAAGAGATAAATAAGGCAATCGAGATAATTTTGATTCGCATGAATTTGTTTTTTTGAAGGAAAGGATAATTTAATTACAATATCTTTTTTGTAAATTACAGATGCAATTTTACAATAGTCAACTCATAAAACAATTTTTTTAGATAGATTATTTTAACTTGCGTTTAAAATCTCCCCAAACAGTTTCGTCTATTTTTAAATAGATTTGCAGGATTACTTCATAAGTAATTGGAAATAAAGACTATTTTTAATTTTTTATTCTGATTTTAATTTTCATTCATCTTTAAGCTTATGCTCCAGCTACCGCTTCAATATGGTCCCTACAATGTAGGCTATAAATACCATTGCCTTTTTGACGAAGGGCGTTTTTATCAAACAAGCCATCCCAATCCTCAAACAACTCTGCGACCGATTCCACTCAATACTTGGTATCCCGCCCAAAAAACGGAAACAAAGTCAAGGATGGTTTACGAAGACTATTGGGATTTTCAAAGCAAAGATTCCTGCTTGGCGGTTTTTCACCAACGATTGAAAAACTACAATATAGAGAAGGCGCATCTGTATTTCACAGGAAAAGGGGCGGCAAATAGAACAGAGGCAGATGAACAAAGCTTTCGACGATTGAGGCAAAGTCGGGTAATGTCAAGCAGAAATGCACCCGAAATAGAGGAGGCTTTTCCGATGATTGTCTATCACCAAGGTTTGGATGCACACATCGACGACAATGTGTTGCTGTTGGAATATTTGGCGAGTTGGGGCTATGTGGTGGTGAGCAGTTCTTATCATTCAATGGATGCCACAACAATGAATATTGATTGGGATGTGAAGCGTTCGGTGGCAGATGTGGAGGTGGTGCTGCAATACCAAAAACGACAATTCAATGTGAAAAGCAATCAAATCGTATTGATGGGACACAGTTTTGGTGCACAGGCGATGATGAGTTTTGTGGCAGAAAAGTATGCTCAATATGGCAACAAATTGAAGGGCTTAATCTTGTTGGACAGCACGATAGACTATGCTTTTTACAAAAAAAACGATAGATGCCTCAATGTGGTTTCTAAGCTGAAAAGTACCCAATTCCAAACGCCCACCTTAGCTTTTGCCCGCTTATCTGCGACTTTTAAATTGTTGAATCAACTCCCATCGACCCATCGTTATTACTGCAAAGTTGGACATGTCTTACACAACGACTTTATTTCGATTGGCGCAACTGCCGCAGCATTTCGGTCAGAAAAGTCACAAGATGATTTTGCCATTATCTGGCGAAACTATCAGCAAATTTGTGTTTTTGTGCATCATTTTTTGGAGGC
>JBMYXW010000323.1:0-4673 GCA_049608825.1 Chitinophagales bacterium | reverse complement strand
TAGCTCGACCTATAAATTCATAGTTTTTAGCCTTGAACATAGCCTGTTCCGAGAACTTGGAAAATCTGCTACTGAAAGGAATTTTCCGTACTTGGTGTTTACTACACTGTAACAGAAATAATTTGATGCTGTTCCAAAACTGGCGCAACATTCCCCTCGCCCCTTCAAAGGGGGAATATACTGACAGTGAGGAAACTCCTCCTTTGAAGAGGGACTTAGGGGATGTAAATCGACAAGTTTTGTAATGGAATGATGTTAAGAAATTTCTGTTACACTGTATTTAACGTGAGTTTTGGATAAATAAATGTTGAATTTTGAATGAGTAAAAACGCTCAAAATCAATACATCTCAAAGAGGGAAATTGTAATGTTATTTTTTCAGCTTTCTTTAGACAATAAACGGACAGATATTTCAATTCTTTGATTAACAATGATTAACCTTCCCTTACAGTCACCCTCAAAGCCTTCAAACCATCTGCACCTTGCAGTTTTTCCAATTCCAAATCTTCAATATCTTCTTCGATATAACCTTTCAGATAGAGGTGATTCAAGTATTTCAAGTATTCTTGACGGTCTTTTTCTTGCAGCCAAACAATGGCAATTTTGCCTTTTTGAGTCAATCGTTCGTTTGTGCCTTTGATAACTGCCTTGTCGATTCGTTTCTTCAAAATTTCGTAGCGGACATTGTAAGTCCCATCCACATCAAATTTCTTTTCATCCATGCGAAAGCGAATACTGAGGGAATTGTTGTACACAAAAATCAGCTGGGCAGTTTGGAGTGGAATCGGTAAAGTGGGAGCAGTTTTGGCAACCAAACGGGTGATTTCACACATATTAATCAATTGCCAAAGTCGAAAATCTTTGAGGTAGAAGTCGCTAAATTCTCCGTTTTGCAGGATGGATTCACCCAAATAGATATTGTATTCCACACCATCGGTTTTGTATTTCTCAAAAAAGTGGGGCAAAATCTTTTGCATTTTTTGGTCAGATTCCTCCAAATAGGCACTCATGGTTTGGTTCAAGATTCGCACACTTTCCTCGTATTCTCTGCGACGACAATACACGATTTTCAATTCGGAATCGAGATTATTGAAGTAGTCTTGAAGTAGGTTTTTAGGTAAATGTGGATGATTGAGTGATAAATGTTTCAGTAAAGGATGAATTTCTTTGCTCAACAATTCAATGATTTGTGATTCATCACTTGATATAAAATCTCCCGATTGAAGTCTATCCAAATGTGCCTTGACCTCCAACAATTGCATATCCAATAGGTGAAAATGGAGTTTCTTTTTGAAAGCAATCATGATTTTTCTTACCTGCTTCAAATTGTCTATCAAATCGGCAGAAATGGCTTCATTACGGAGGGTAGAAGAACCCACAATATCGGCTTGACCATAAAGCGGATAAATGTTCTGAAAAACGATGGGTTCTATCGTTGCTTGATTTCCGATAAGCTGTTTTTGGAACATATAGTTGTAGGCAGCCTTGTTGAATCTCCAAGCCACACTTGGGTGCATGGCCGTAAACTGTTCTTGCAAAACACCAATGACCTGTTTTTGAACATCCCTTTGGGTGCGCTCCAAACCTGTCGAAAAAAGTGAAATAACTTCCTGCAATTCCTTGGCAGTTACGGCAGAAAAGCGGTAAGGTTCATTGATCCCCAATTCAAAAATACCACTGATATTTCCATCGCTATTGATTAGAGGAGCCAGTATCAAGCTGCGAATGCCGTCTTGAACAAGTATGCGCTCCAATTCTGAGGGAACAGACAAAACCGTTAAGTCATCAATAATGACTATATCGTGGCTTTTCAATACCTTTCGGTAGGTTTCATTGGCTTGGTAAAAAAGCTTGATGTCTTGTGGTTCTTGAATATGCTTAAAAAGACTAAAAGAAGTGCGTTCATGCCATCCTCCAAAAAGCATCTGCAAACAACCGACTTTTAGGTCGGGAAGATTGAGATAGGAACGTACTTGCAGTTCAAGGTTGTTCAATATTTTGTATTGACTCTCCATGTCGGTATAAGCTTCTTCCTCTACCATCAGTGCCTTCATATTCGACAGCACTTCTACATCTGTCACATCGGTCAAATAGCCAATAAAAAAGCCTTCAAAGGCAAAGTTTTCGGGCGGAATATGCTCCAAATAAAGGTCAGTATTCTCCGTATTGTTCAGCAATTCTTGTATTTGAGATTGGCTCAAAGGCTTCAAGGGCTTCAAAGGCGTGGCTTGTATGTAGTCCGTCACCATATTGATTTTGTAGTGTCGCTCCAACTTCGTCTTTTTATTTCTCAATGTCATTGTTTCGGATGGACACATTACCAAATCTTGTCCATAAAACTTATTCAAGATAAATCCTGCTACTTCCAAAGTAAATTTTTCGGAAGCATGTCCCATGCTTTTGCTGGTTATTTTTATTTCCCAGTCGTTTGATTCTACTCTTTCTTGAAAGGCTTGACTGATAAAAACAAAGCTTTTGCTAAAGGGAACACTGACAAATCCAATCTGTTCTTCAAAGAAAAAACTGGGAAATAAAAGCTGCAAAGCTTCTTCAAAAGCAGGAAAATTGGAAGAAATTTGTTTTTGGTCTTCAACCTCATTGAACGCCAATTCTACTTCTTCAATCAATGCTGTTGCAGCGGCTGCAATGCTTGACTGACCATCCATTCCTTTTTTGCGCCATTTATCCAAAAGCAGGGATAAACTGAATCGAGTCTTGTAGAAAAGCTCCTCCTCTGCATTAAAAAATTCCTCCTTGAATATTTTCAAGGGTAAATAAAGCGGTTCACCTTCGATTATTTGTTGTTTGGGATGTATTAGTGTTTCTGTTCCGTTTGCCATAGTTTCCATTTCGATGGGATATTTTTGTAATCAACCAACACAGATAAGTAAATACTAGTTCGCTTCAAGGACATCTATTTGCTTCTTTAGTTTTTTTTAACATGCTTTTCAAATATAACAAAAAATGTCTATTTTATTTCAAAATCACCCAACCTTTTGGTTTTTCCAAAAAAAAAATTCGTCCGATGCTGCAAAACATTTTTAACTTCGACCAAGTTATTAAATCAAAATACCATTATCCATTTTTAATTTAACATAGAAACAATGACAGAAACAACATCCGTTAATTCAAACAAGCAGAAGAGTAATTTGCAACCTATTTTGATAGTGTTGTTGCTGCTTTCTTTGATTGGAAATGCCTATCTCCTTTTTAGCGGGCAAAAATACAAGGAAAGTACAGCAGCAACGATAGACAACCTAGAGGTAGAAAAAGCCGATTTGCAAGCAGAGTTTGATGGAATGATTGCAGAATTGGACGATTATAAGGAAGAAAATCTAGAAATGGATGCTGCTTTGGTCAATATGGAATCCGAAATCGAAACCCAAAAACAAGAGATTAGAAACCTACTGAATAAAGGAAATGCGACTCGCCAAGAATTGAGTCAAGCCAAAAACTTAATTGAATCACTCCGAATTATTTCCAAAGACTACAAGGTAAAAATGGATCATTTGGTGGCAGAGAATGCTGCTTTAAACCAAGAAAATACAGGCTTGAAGGGTGAAGTAGTAGCTAAATCTGATACGATTCAACAATTGGAGGGCGAAAAAAATGAACTCGCCACCAAATCAACCATTTTAGCCGAGCAAAAAGACCTACTTCAAAAAGTGGTCAAAAGAGGTTCGGTGATGATGGTCAATGACATTTCGGCAGTAGGTATTAAGGTCAAAAACAATGGCAAAGAAGTGGAAACTCGTAATGAAAAGCAGACGGATAAAATTCGTGTGTGTTTTGATGTGATGCCAAATCCGATTGCAGATGCTGGATCAAAAGATATTTTGGCTCGAATCATTGGTCCTGGTGGAACGACTTTGGCTTTATCTGGAAGCTCTTTTAAGAATACTGAATCGGGTGAGGAAACTCAATACACAACCAAAACGGTGATTGCCTTCAATGGTGACCGTGAAAAACACTGTATGGACTGGGAGCAAAATACACCGTTCTCAAAGGGGCTTTATACTACGGAGTTGTATCACGATGGTTATTGGATTGGTCAGACCAGTTTTGAGCTTAAATAGTGACTGAAATTAAAAAGTAGAAAAAGATTTGAAGTAGAAGAACGAATATCTTCTACTTCAAATTCTCATCTGATGACTCAGAATTCCTTTTCCACCTCCAAAACCACACAAACCTCCTTCTCATAAATCTGATTGAAAAAACGAAAATCCACCTTCTGCAAAGCAGATAATCGCACAAAATCATCAATCACACATTGCAGTTTCCAAAACCGCAAATCACCATTCACCTCCTTTTTATCCTCCTCATTTTTGCTTTGATAATATTGAAGCACACCGTACAATTGTTCATTGACCCATTCAGCTATTGAATTAAAAGGCTAAATATAGCGATTTTGGGCAGTATGACACAAAAGAAGATATTAAAGAGTTATTTAGTGGTGTGAGTGATTCCCGAGTAAAGAACCGTTAGTATAGATGCCATAGGTTGCCAAAAGAATATTGCAGAGCAGATTATGTATTAGCAGTTAAAGGAAATTAGAAGGAATTACAAGAGGAAGTAAGTTACTTTTAGAGAAGATGATAATCGTGCTCGAACAGGGAATGCTCCTGAAAACTTAAGTACAATCCGAAAAATGGTTCTCCATAGAATTACCCAAAA
>JBMYXW010000322.1:0-4681 GCA_049608825.1 Chitinophagales bacterium | reverse complement strand
TGAGTTCTACATACCAACCATTTTCATGCGCTCTTACAGGCATGTCGAATACTTTATCATGCGAAAAAACGGACAACATAACACCATTGTTCACATAATTAAGTTGTACTTGATACCCAGATTTGTGAAGAAGAAACCAACTGACCAAGGTTCTGAAATTCTGCGATTGATCTTTGAATCCTGCCTCTACAAACTCATAAATGAGCATGTAATACATCCAATCGTTTAGTTCCATTTTTTTTCGGTAGGATAGCAAACCGCCCAAAACCATTAGGTAATTGGTGTTTTTCAAACGAAAATAAAAACGCTCAAATACCTCGCTCGATATGTCGTTATCTATCGGCAATACCATTCTTGCATCGTATTTGATGCTAATATATTCGGAATAAAAATCAAAATTCACCTCTCCTTTAGGCACATCAACAGCCAAAACTGATTGAAATACCATAAAATTTAAAACAAGAAAACAAATATATAATAAATATCTTTTCATAGAAGCCAATTCAACCTAAAAATATTGCAAGCTAATTTACGAATTTTTTACGAAAAAAAATCAGAAACAAACCTTGTTCTTTGAATTTTACATTAGTGAGATAATCACTTCTATCGAACAACCATCACCCGAACCACATTGGAACTCCCCTCTTCGCTCTCCAAACGACTGAAATAAATTCCACTTTCTAAGTGGTTTACCTTCAATAAAACCTTGCCTTCTTGTGACGCTGCAACCGATTGTTGGGTCACAGCCTGCCCCAAAGAATTGTAAGTGACCAAATTAACTGATGCTGTTATAGTAGCAGGTAGTTGAAAATTGAAAGTTGTTTCACCATTCGTAGGATTTGGGCTGTTTTGGCTCAATAGAATGTTGGGATTGGTTTTGAAGTCTTCAATAGAAGTTTCGATACCTCCAATCTTAGACACTTGCAAATCATCGAAGTAAAAACCGTCGCCTTCAACAAATGAATCCGACCAAATCAAAAATCGAAGCTGTATTTTTTGACCAATAAAATCATTCAACGAAATTTCCTCTTGAACCCAATCACTTTGAATACCATCGTAGAGCGGTTGGTCGCTGTCCAAATAAGAATTGCCCATTGTCGTATAGTTTCCACAAAGGGGTGTTTCAATGCCTGTTTCGGAGTTAATAGCATACAACTGAACATAGTCAAAATTGGTTTCAATTTCCCATTTTGCCCAAAAAGTAAGGGTCGCCACATTACTGTCACTTAGGTCGATTTCTTTGTCAAGAAGCAGTTCACGCCTAATGTCGGGAGGATAATTTCCATTTGGAGAGTCAGTAATAGATGTACTGCTTGAATAAAATTCGGTCGAACTCAATCCCCACCCGCTTCCCGACCATGCTTCCATGTCATCTGCATTGTCTTCAAATGCAAGCACAGGTGCGCCAAAGTATTTGGTGATAGAAGTTCGTTCTACTCTTCCTTGATTGTTGTCAATTATCAAATCAAATTCGATGGATTCTCCTGCTTCAATGTCACTCCTTAGCTCGTAAGCAAATGAGCCTTCAACCATTTCCATAGGAAGTGCCAATGTATAGTTTTGGGCGGCTCCTACGCTGGTGATGGCATCGTTTGTCGGCTCTATAGAAACCGTAAACGGAACACCATCTTCCAATCCCAGGCGGGTCAGTTCAAAGGAGAAGCCCATTTGGGAGTCTGTGACAAACAAAGGACTCTTGTCTTCAATTTTTGCATAATTGTGGACAAACAATGATGTCACGATGTTTGTCCAAACATTTTCTTGACAAAGCGGAATGATTCGGTTGGAGGCGGGCCAAAAACCATCGTCAGAGTTTCCGACTTCGGGCGTAAAAGCAAATATTTTGTTTTTGGTGGTTTGTTCACCATACATCCAATCATCCGAATCTCCATTCACCAAATAGCCCACCGTTTGGTTTCCTGTACCAGCAGCATAGCCATTTTCTTGGGTCATTATTTGGGCATAATTGACATATAGCGCAGAGTCGGGCGTATAAAAATCGGCAACATATCCCCATGGATAAATCAGCAAATTACTGAAAGCGTGGTAATTCTGTGCGATTTTGAAGTCGTGTCGTTCACAAAAAAACTGAACAGCCTGTGTTTCGGGTTCAGAAGCAGCCGAAGGTCCTCGGTAAGTATCGCTTGTAGGATCGGGCGACGAACCAAAATCATCTCTTCCCCACTCCAAATCGTAGTTTCTATTCAAGTCCACTCCATCTGTTTGCGGACTGAATGTACCATTGTTGTTGTTGTCTCTTTTGTTTCTTCTCCACAAACCACCACCATTTGGTCGGATTTGTTGATTGTATTCATAACCATCTGGGTTGATACAAGGAATAAAATACATTTCGGTGTTATCGACCAAAAATTTGATTTCCTCATCGGTTTCGTAGTTTTCGAGGAGGTAATACATATAGTAGATGGTCTGCGAAAGCGACATAGGCTCACGGGCATGGTGCAAGGCTGTGTACAAAACTTCTGGCTCGTCTTCGTCAATATTTGGCGAATCAGAGATTTTTACCCAATACAATACATTGTCTTCATAGGTTTTATAAGTACCGATTGCAGCTCTCGAACTAATCAAGTGGGGATATTTAGTCGCCATATTGTCGAGGTGGTCCAGCATTTCTTGGTAAGTAAAAAATCCGCCCATATCTCCCAATTCAAAATCAGAGGGAACAGGGTAATCTCCCACACCTCCATCTGTCGCTGCATTGCATCCTGCCTTTTTGGTAGGCGAATGTTGGTGTGAATGTCCGTGAGAATGGGAATGGGAGCTTGTCCGATTTTTGCTGGTATAATGCGCTGCTACATCCTCGTGAATGATGTCGAAACTAAACCCTGCTGCTGCAATTTTTTTGAGGTCAGATGCCGAAAAATCACTCGCAAACCAAACTCCTTTTTTGTATTCTCCATGGTCTATTTCTACTCCCAAAGCCCCCAATTCCATCAGTCCCAAATCATTGGTATAGATTTTTGCCCTTGAATATTGTTCCTGTGTAAGCGGCAAATCAGAATCTGGCGTTTGTTGTCCAAAGCACAATTGGGTGCATAAAAAGGCAAGCAGGCCAAAGAGAGTTAAAAATGTTTTGTATGAATTCATAGATGGAAATATTGATTTGTATCCTTGTTTTTTAAAATTTTTATCCTCGTAAAAGAGCTTGAATCATTCGAGCCTTGCCATTAATGTCCTTTTTAAGCTTTGCTTGAAAACCTTTGCCTATAAGCATTTCCCTACAATCTTCGGCAAAATGTTCACTGACTTCAAAAAAAAGCAAGCCGTTTTTGTGCATCTTCAAAAGAGCGAAATCTGCAATGGCTTTGTAGAAAATCAGTGGATTTTTGTCTGGCACAAACAAGGCAAGACTGGGTTCATACTCTAACACATTGTTGTTCATCAACTCTTTTTCGCTCTCACAAATATAAGGAGGATTGCTAACAATTAGATGGAACTTTGGCAACAAGCCCCAAAGTGTCCTATTCAACACATCTATTTTTTGTAAATGAATTGGCAATTGCAGCTTATCTGAATTTTCTTGGGCAATTTGTAGTGCCTTTTCACTCACATCAATGCCTGTAATTTGGACAATGGGCAATGCTTTTTTGAGTGCCAAAGAAATACAAGCACTTCCTACTCCAATGTCCAAAATACTGAAATCAGAAGACATTGAAGAACGCTGATGAATAGAAGCGGAAATAGATTCAATGATCCAATGTACCAATTCTTCGGTTTCTTGTCGGGGAATCAAAACGGCTGGTGTGACCTTCAATTGAAGTCCATAAAAATCGGCTTCTCCCAATACATATTGAACGGGTTCTTTTTGCAGCAATCGGGGGATAATGCCGTTCAATTCTTGGAATTGTGTGGCTGTCAAACTTTGGTTTTTATTGATTTGGAGTGAAAGGCGGTTCATTTGAAGAACAGACTCCAATACAATTTGAGCAATCGCTTTGGCTTCTTCTACTTCGTAGATTTCTTGAAGAGCTTGCTGCAATTGTTGACGGGATTGATAAATTGAGGGGAGATACATAGAGTTTGGCTTACTTTCTGGTGAAAGCGCAAAAGTAGGAAAGTATTTCTTACTAAGTAGGAGGACAGATTAAAGAAGCGAGAAGTCAGGCTTCAATGCCTTGATTACTATTTTTGTCTCACTAACTTAAACATCGCCAAGTCCTGCGGACGTTTGTGAGTTTTTTTGGTGGAAATTTAGATGGTTTCAATCCACATCAAAATCGGAAGTTTTCAGAACCCTGCTTGTTTAACAACATTATGATTATCAATAATTTAAGCCTCTTTTAGCTGTTGCCCAAATCGCCTTTTTTGCCATTTTATCTTTTTTGCTTAAAAAATCAGTGTTTCTATATCGTCTGTCAAATCGTCTTTATTGAGTGTTTGATTGCCCAATTGAAGCCTATTTTTAATAGGTCTCAGAATTAGTAAAAAAATTGGTTCTTTCACAAAATCTGTCAAAGAACCAAAAGTTTTAGCTAGAAAAAAAATCACAACCGACCACAAGATGTCACCTTCTTCGTTCCTCCGAAGATTACACCTTGTAGTCTAAAAATCTTATAAAACAGTGTACTATTATGGAAAAATACCCAACTCGATGTAAGAAGTAGCGACTTTGTTGATGGCTACTACAAAGGCCGCTGAACGAAGGTCTTTTACTCCATCATAA
>JBMYXW010000321.1:0-4686 GCA_049608825.1 Chitinophagales bacterium | reverse complement strand
CGCCCTGTGGGTGAAATTGAAGCAATAATTAGCCCTGAAAGGGCGAAAGCAAAGAGTATAGCTAAATGCTTTTGCCCTTTCAGGACTAATATTGCCTTTTTTCGCTTCGTAGGGCGATGCCCTACGCTGTTGCTTTTGCCCCTTTAGGGCATCTCACACATTTTTCTGCTTCTTAGCTTGCTGACTATAGGTTTAAACCCTATCCTGCGATAAGAAACGATATCGAATGAATTCGACAGTACAAAATAGAAGCACGTAAGTAAACTTAGTTTCCACCACCCTACCCATACAAATGCCTTTTTTTTTACCACAATTAAACCTTGTAATTATGCAAAAAATTACCAAATGGATATTTTTATTATCTACCTTTTTATTGACCAGTTCTGCCTTTGCAGCCATCGACCTCGAACTGTCTATGACTGCCGACCAAACCAATGTCGATATTTACAAAAACTTCACCTACACGATGATCCTTTCCAACAATGGAAACGAAACCGCTACGGGTATTGAAGTTGATTTTGGATTGCCTCCAAATACTGCCTACACCAACAGCAGTGCTTCAAAAGGCACCTACATTTTATGGACTCGAACTTGGTCAATAGCCGAATTGCAGGTAGGCGAAAGTGCGACCTTAGAAGTGATTATTTTTACCCTTGTCAAAGACAAATCCTTCAAAGGCTTTGCACAAGTCATTGCAGTCGACCAAATAGATGCGGATTCTACTCCAAATAACAATGCAATTAATTTTCCAGTAGAAGACGATGAAGCGGGAGCAACGGTTTTGGCTATTGGACAAGGGCAAAGAGATTATGCGCTGACAGTCAGTACCAATGAGAGCGAGTTTTCAGTAGGAGACGATGTGATTTACACCCTATCCATGACCAACAATAGCACAGAAGTAATGGGACCTATTATGGTAAAAGCGTATCTGTCTGATGATTTAGAAGTAAATAGACATGGGGGTTCGGGCATTTTTGATTTAAATACCTTTACTTGGACAATCGACGGAAACATGAACCCCAATCAAACCTTAGAATACGATATCATTGGCAAGGTCTTGAACATTGACCAACCAATTTCCGCATTCTTTGAAGTGATTGCTTCGACCCATCAAGACACCAATTCAACACCCAACAACGACAATGGCGCATTAACGGCAGACGAAGACGATGAAGCGGCAACAACGGTTCATCCCTATCAAGGCGCACCTCTTTCGGACCTCGAACTCCAAATGGATTTGACGACGACCAATCCTGATGTAGGCGAACAGTTCAAAATGACCTTGACGGCTACGAATCATGGTCCTGCCAACAACAGCATGGTGCATGTGCGTGTAGTTGTGCCTTCAGGTTTGGGCAATATCACCTATTTTTCCTCTAGCAATACAGGCTATAATGTTGCAGGAGATTGGTTTATCAATTTTATTGCAGATGGTGAAAGCAAAATATTTGAGCTTTCCGCCACTATTTTGGATGATACCAATCCCAAAATATTCTTTGCAGAAGTGAGCGAAACAAGTATTCCCGACCCCGATTCTACACCCAACAACAATGCTACACTCGTACCTGTGGAAGACGACGAAGCTGCAATAGAAATTGGAAGCAGCGGAGGTCTTCGCCCCAATGCCCGCCCCAAAAATGCCCGATACATTGGACAAGGCAATAAAGAACCTTTGTTTTTGACCTGCGAACTCGAAAACAATGGTGATGCTGAGTTGCCCAATGGCATTTATTCTGCCTATATTTCTACCGATGAAATACTGAGTGATGATGACAAAAGGATAGCATCGACCCTCATGCCAGGTCTCAGTGTTGGACAATCGACTCGTTTTGTAACATTGGTACAAACGCCAAACGTACCTTATGGCGAATATTACCTAATCTGGGTAATGGATGTCAACGAAACCATTGAAGAAACCAATGAGTTTGACAATCAAATAGCTATACCAATAAATGTGGTAGAGCCAAGTACGGATGACGATTATTTTTTGCAGTATTTTGGAACAGGTACAGCTCTGCAATTGGAGGAAACGACAGACCGTTATGAATTGATTACCCAATTTTCGGATAGCGAAAACAGTTATACCCACGGAATAATGACGAAAGAAGGTGTTTTGTTGGGCAATCCTTTTCCAAAGACCATTGCAGCTGACTTGAATACCCATTCTTTCAAACGGGTGAATACTGGTTTTGTAGGATTTGGCAATAGCGATGAACAAACGCTTCTCATCACAAGGCGCACAGAACAGGGCGGACCTGAGTGGACAAAAGAATTTAGCAATGGGCTGGAATTGCAGGCTGCCGATATTTCACAAACAGCAGATGGTGGATTTATTGCCACAGGTTCGGCTTTTGCCTACAATCCAATCGTACACGAAGGAGAAAACATTGAGATAAAACAATCTTATGTTTTTACGTGGAAAGTAGATGCAAATGGCACAGAAGAATGGTTCAAATATTACGACAATTTGCAGCCTCCCAGTTTGATACCCTATTTTGATTCTGGCAGAAAAGTGATTCAATTGGAGGATGGAACATACATAGTATTGGCAAATCGAGCAGTTCCAGTACCTGGCGGCCCTCCCAATTCTTCTTTTAGTGGGAGCGATGTTCGAGTCTATCGAATAGACAGCAATGGCGAAATCATTGGAGAAGTCGAGCCAGGCAATGGGCAGTTGGGGGCATATTCTTCTATCAGCAGCTTAATCACCACACAAGATGGCGGATATGCCTATACGCATTTACTAAATTATGCACCTGGAAACAGTGGTCAAATAGCTTTTGCAAACAAAGAAGGTGGCACAAAATCGTGGGAATATGCACGCTCGACTTCCAAGTTTGGCACTGCCTACTTCAATGACATTGTGGAAATGAACGATGGAAATTATATGCTCGTCGGAAACTATGGCGACCTTGCTGCTCCTGAGAATCCTGCAGCTAACTTCTTCAAGTTGGACGAAAACGGAACAGAACTATGGACGAATCACATTGACAAAATCGCCAACGTGATGATTCAAACCAATGATGGTGGCTTTCTCATTGCAGGCTCAAAAAACGGAGAGGCATTTGCTGCAAAGTTGGACAGTGAAACCAATTTGACTCCTCCAATCGAAACCGATGGCGTTGATATTGAACTTCAATATACTGCCGACCGTGAAATCTACCGTCAATGGGAACGTGTCAACTACACTTTGACTGCCACCAATATAGGTACTGAAACGGCTACCAACTTAGTCATTTCTGACCCTATTCCTTTCGGCATGGCATTTACTAGCAAAACGGTTTCGACAGGCACATACAATCTTTGGACTCAAACTTGGACGATTCCCGAATTGGAAGCAGGCGAAACGGCAACATTGGATTTGGCTCTGTTCACGCTCTTGAATGATGCACAAATCGTGAAGTTTGCTCAGGTGAAATCGCTTGACCAAACAGACATCGACTCGACTCCAAACAACAATTCGACCACTGTTCCAAATGAGGATGATGAAACGGCTGTCAGCATTACTCCAATCAATTTTGGAGGAGGAAGTGGAAAGGATGTTTTGGAGAATCCGATTGCCCAAGCTGGTACTTTGAAGCTCTACAACCTGTTTCCTGTTCCTGCGGATGACCACATCAATTTGGTTTTTGGAACGAATGGGTTTCAGGTGAATGTGTTGTTGTATGATGTGAATGGTCGTTTGTTGAAGCGCAAATCATTGAAGGTCAATCGTGGCGAGAATGCCCTGCAATTGGAGGTAGGTGATTTGGCGAGTGGTTTTTATACGATTTCTTTGGAGACTCCTGAGGGGTTTGTGAGAGGGAAGTTTTTGAAGCAATAGTTTTTTCAAATAGAAAAGTACCACTTCTGGGGAAGTGGGCTTTTCTATTTGATTGGTTGAACGAAACTTTGCCAACAATTTCCAATTTTGGCAACAGTTAGAGTGGTGGTTTGGTAGGTTCTTCAAATATTCGACTTGTCCATCGTTCAAAGCTGACGAGGTTTCCAACCGTCGTCAAAGTTTTACTACGATAGTGCAACTTTGACAGCGGTTGCCAAACCCTGTCAACAGTTAAACGTTTATACGACCACCCCCACCAACAAAGCCACTGCCCCCAACAAAAACAGCACCGTTGCGACCTTCAAATAACTCCGTTTGTTGGTAATGATATCTTGATGCGCTTGCTCAATCGTCTCGGCAGCGTCCTTTGAGTAGTAATAATCAAAAGGGAAAAAGACGAAAAAGCAAAAGGCGATGCAAAACAACCACAACAACAAGGGCGCAATCTCCAAATAATCAACGCTTTTGTGTTCGCCGATTTTGACAAAAATATCGTGGTGCGTTCTAGCCAAAAGCGTAAAACACACCGACACCAAAGCTCCCAAAAACTTAGCGGCATTCTCCAAATGCTCAGGAGCAGATTGCTGCAATTTCAAGACGTATTCCTCCCAACTTTTTTCGGTGGCAGACTCCTTTCGCTTCAATTTTTTGGCGATGATGACGGGTTTGTTGGGAGTCGTATTTTTGTTGAAGTCGGGTGTTGGAGGATTGCTCATATTGGGTAGTAGTTTTTGTTTTTTTTTAAATGATTTATAGGTTTGTGGTGTTCCTAAATCCCTGTACGACATCCCCCCCGCCCCCTTCAAAGGGGCAGGGCTAATCAGTTCTAAAAAAAATGTATATTTGACAAAAAGAATATGGCA
>JBMYXW010000320.1:0-4689 GCA_049608825.1 Chitinophagales bacterium | reverse complement strand
ATGAATTTGAACATGCCAGTTATTTGAAAATCTGCTTGGTTGAGACCGAGAGATATAAATTCCTCTTTCTCATTGAAGCTCACTTTGCCTTCTCAAAATAAACAGCCGCCTGCTCTTCATTCCCCAAATTGCGATAAGTCACCCCGACATTGGTCATTAATTCCTTGTTGTTAGGCTGCAATTCCAAAGCCTTCAAACCAACCTTCAATGCTTTCTCATACTGATTCGTCATATTGTACACAATTCCCAAATCCTGCAATACATTGGGATTATTTGGGTTGATGGCAATAGACTGCTCCAAATATTCAATGGCTTTTTGGGAATCTTGTCGATATTTTCCATAAAGTTTGCCCAACACCGCAAAAGTAGTCGCATTGTTCACCCCATAAGCCACCACATATTTTTCGTAAAACCGAATAAACTTCTCCGCTTCCTCTGCCGATTTGATTTGCTGCGAAAACAGCATCATATTTCTCGTTGCATCAATGTGGTCGGGATTGTTGGCAAAAATAGCTGCATACACCCCAAAAACATTGTCGATGTTCTTATCCAAAGCATAATAAGCATTTCCCAACAGAAGCAAAGCATTGATATTTTGGGGGTGAATCTCAACTGCTTTGGTCAAATATTTGATTGCTTTGTAAATCTCCTGTTGCTTCTCACCCACATCTTGCAGTCGAATTGCCGCCTCGTAAATTGTTCCTCCCGCTGCAGTATTTACCTTTGTGCTGTTCGTAGAAGTTTTTACATCGGTCAAAAACAAGGTTGTATTACTTTCCCACGCAGGCAATCGAGTCAAAGTCTGAAAAGAATAGGCTAAAAGCAGGACTCCCACAATCGCCATAATGGAATATTTTTTTATGGCAGCACCCGTCAATAGTTTGGGTAAATAACGCACCAAACTGTATGCTACAATCAAACAAAAACCCAACAAAGAAATGAACATAAAACGCTCATTCATAAACGTACCCACTGCAAAAAACAAATTGGACACAATCGAAAAACTCAGCAAATAAAACCAGACACTGTAAGCAAAAATATTCTTTCGTTTCAATCCCCAAACGGCAAATAAACCAATAAGGGTATAAAACACCAAAGGCACTATTGCTCGCCAATCTGCCCAGCCAATAATCGGAAATTCTTTGGGGTAATAATCATGTGTCAAAGGATGTGGAAAAATGAGCAACTTCAAATAATAACCCATTGTAGAAAAAATCGTGGCATATTTTTCTGCAAAAGAAGCATTCAAAAATGGATCGTTCAGCAGTTCTGTCACCTCTGCTCCGCTATTGAAGAAATAACCAATCACCCACCAACGAATCACCAAAAATACGACCGTTGCGACAATCAATGGCAGAGTCGAAAGTCCGATTTTCTGCAAAGGTTTTTTGGTAAAAAAGTACAAAGTCAGTGGAATAATTGCTACAAATGTAATCGCATTTTCTTTGGAGAGTAGTGCCAAAAACAAACAAATTCCACTCCAGACCAAATCCATCATTCGCTCTCTTTTCACATATTGCAGACTGAAATACATCGCCCCCAAAGCTCCCAAGAAGGTCATAATTTCGTCTCGCCCTTTGATATTTGCTACTACTTCGGTATGCAAAGGATGGGCAACAAATAACATGGTGGTAATAAACGGAATCGACAAATACCAATAACGAGGGGGTCGCTTGGTTCGTGCCGCAAACAACATCACCAAAATGCGATACAACAACAAATTGGTCAGCGCATACAAAAGAATATTAATCAAATGTCCCACCATTGGATTGTCCTTAAACAACTCCCATTCTACCGCAAAACTCACAATCGAAAGTGGACGATAACGCCCACCTGCCAATAAGTTTTTTTGTTCACCCCAAAAACCCTCCATGCTCTCCGTACTGAATATTTTTCCAATGCCTGAAAATCCCAACTTCGTGTACTGATTTCCTGTAATCACTATATAGTCGTCCAGTGCATAGTCGTATTGAAGGCTGGGGGCATACAAAATCAAACTGAACAAACCAATAGAGAGAATTGCCCAAAAATGTTGTTTTCCAAAAGGAGATTTTTTACTTTTAGTCATCAGTTATTATTTGTAAAGCGTATTTGAATAGTAAGTACCTAACCAAAATTAATGGTACATTTTGGTTAGGAAAAAACATTGGTAATTTTGTTAGACAGTATTCATTTTTTTTCGACTAAAACAACTTACCCAAATGTTTCTTCACCATCTCCAATATCCAAAGTTTTTGCGTTTTCAAAGCATAAATAATTTTGTACAAGTCCTCTTGTTCGGTTGCATTGAAGCTATTGCTGACACAGTATTCTTTATTGTACAAGGTTACAAAAAACCAGTTACGCCCAATAATATAACAACCATAAACTGGCATATTTTTATAAAAATGAGTAGGTTTTGGAACAAGTAGATTAGGCGTTGGAGGTATTTGATGCAGAGTTTGGGCCGCCAACATTGCAGCCAAAAGTTGTGCAAGAGGGTCTTCCGAACCGCCCGATTCCTTTTTGTATTCATGGATGAAAAAGAAAGGGTTTTGGGGATGGTTTCTACCCGTTGCCACCATCCAATCTATTTTCCCTTTCAGCGTCACATTCGCCAAAGTTGTTTGAAGGGGGCGTTCCGAAAAGGCATTGAGAAAGTAAGGAAGGCTGTCATAATCAACCATTGCAGTGAGCGGATCAATGAATTTGGCACGCAGTTCGGCTTCATTCCAAGTATTGATAAAACCTTGAATTTTAAGCAAAAACTTCTCAATATAGGCTTGTTCAAAATCCGTAAACTCATGGGTAATACATAGCCATTTCTCCAAATGTTCACAAGATTTTTGAGGGCGCAAACCAAAAGTCAATATCAAATCATCTTCTGTCCAATTGGAAAAAGTTTTGTCGCTGCTTGGAGGTTTTTTATTCATGGTAATAGATTCTAATTGATTGCTTTATTAGAAGAAACAAGTCCTCTACTACAATGGTTCTTTTACCCCACCAAAACCTCTCCATTCATTTCCACAGGAATATCCAAGCCCATAATAGACAAAATCGTGGGAGCAATATCTCCCAATTTCCCATCCTTCAATTTCACTTCTTTCACGCCATTACCCACCAAAAAAATAGGCACCAGATTGGTCGTGTGGGCTGTATTAGGAGAACCATCTTGATTCTTCATCATATCCGCATTTCCGTGGTCTGCAATGATGATAAAAGAATAACCATGTTCTAAACCCATTGGTACAATTCGGCTTACACAATCATCCACCGTTTCGGCTGCTTTCATTCCTGCTTCAAAATCTCCCGTATGCCCAACCATGTCTGTATTCGCAAAATTGAGACAAATAAAATCTGCCATTTCCGACTCCATTTTGGCAAGAATTGCTGTTGTCAAACCCTCTGCGCTCATTTCGGGCTGCAAATCGTAGGTCGCTACTTTGGGCGAAGGTACAACAATGCGTTCTTCTCCTTCAAAAACCTCCTCTCTCCCGCCTGAAAAGAAAAAGGTAACATGTGGATATTTTTCTGTTTCTGCCATGCGAACTTGTTTTTTACCATTGTTCGCCAGCACTTCACCAATCGTATTTTGCAGATTGTCTTTCTCAAAAATCACTTCAATTCCTTCAAAACTACTGTCGTAGCGGGTCATGGTTACATACTGCAAAGGAACCGTTTTCATGCCTTCACTCGGAAAACTTTGCTGTGTCAAAGCAGTTGTGATTTGGCGGCAACGATCGGTTCGATAATTGAAGCAAATCACCACATCCCCCTCCTCAACCATTGCAGTAGGCTCATTCTTTTCATCAGTCACTACAATCGGCTGCAAAAATTCATCGGTCACTCCATCATCATAAGAAGCTTGAATCCTTGCCTCAAAATTACTTGTTCTTGTTCCTTTTCCTTCAATCAGTAAGTCATAAGCCAATTTGATGCGTTCCCAACGTTTGTCCCTGTCCATCGCATAATAACGCCCGATGATGGAAGCAATTTTTCCTGTGGAGTTTTGAAGATAATTTTGAAGTTCTTTCAAATAATTCAAACCACCATTTGGATCAGTGTCTCTTCCATCCGTAAAAGCGTGAATATATACTTTCTTCAATTCATTGGCGTGCAGAATATCACACAATCCTTTGATGTGGTTAATATGGGAATGAACGCCTCCATCCGAAACCAAACCCATTAGATGAATAGGCTTGTTGTTTTCCTTGGCATAAGACATCGCTTTCTTCAAAACTGTATTGCTATCCAGTGTTTTATCTTTGATTGTATTGTTGATTCGCAATAATTCTTGATACACAATTCGCCCTGCTCCAATATTGAGATGCCCCACTTCCGAATTACCCATCTGCCCCGCAGGCAAACCTACCAATTCACCATGTGTGGTGAGTTCTGCATTGGGATAATGGTCATATAAGCTATCAACAAAAGGAGTTTTGGCTTGGGCAATGGCACTAACCGCAGGATTGAGTCCATGCCCCCAACCATCTAAAATAAGGAGTGCGACTTTTTCGTTAGAGTACATATCTTTGTTTTGTAGAGTGAAAAAATTCGATTCGCAAAGGTAAAGGAAAATGAATACAACTCTACCAAATGACCAATTCCATTTTTTGCACCTCAACAAAAACACTTTCTAAAGACACCTTCATGCAACATTCTCCAAACTCTGATGTCTTTATTATTGTGCCTTTTATCCAAAAATCATTT
>JBMYXW010000319.1:0-4699 GCA_049608825.1 Chitinophagales bacterium | reverse complement strand
TCGTCCAGAAATAAATACGAATATTTCGGGTTTTGACATACTGCTCAATTTGGATGCTCGAACCAATGCCGAAATGCAGTTGATTATCGACCCGCTAACAGATGATCGTATTATTTGCCGTGGTGAAGGAAATTTGACGATACAAATGACTCCTTTGGGCGATTTTTATTTGACGGGTAGATACACTCTTGAAGAAGGGAGTTATACGTTTACTTATGAAGGAATTTTCAAGCGTGATTTTTCGGTGCGAAAAGGCGGCTATATAGATTTTGTAGGAGATATTTTGGATGCGAAGATGAATCTGAGTGCCATTTACAGCCTCAAAACGGGTACTTATGATTTGATTGCGAATGAACTAAACGACCCCAATTCGCCAGAAGCAACAGCTGCTCGCCGACCAACAGATATTGAAGTGGCCTTGGGTTTGAAGGGAGAACTGCTTAGTCCAGAGCTTAGTTTTGATATACAAATTCCAGAAGCACAGGGAACTACGGTAAATAGTGCTGTATTGCGAAAATTGCAAGACATCAAAGAGGAGGAAGCGGAATTGAATAAACAAGTATTTGGATTGTTGCTTTTTCAAAATTTTATTTTGTCGGAAACCAGTACCGATTTAGGTTCTGCGGGCGAAAGTATTGCTTTGTCGAGTGTAAGTAGTTTGATTACGAATCAATTGAACAGTTTGGCTGGTAAGTATATCAAAGGTTTTGAAATTGGCGTAAGTGTGGATAGCTACGATTCGGGATACAGTGATGTGGGAAAAACCACTGAGTTGGAGCTGGAACTTCGACAACGCTTATTTAATGACCGAATCACGATTGAAGTGGGGAGTAATGTGGATTTGTCGGGTGAACAAAATGTGGGGGCAAATGGATCTGCTCCTGTTGTAGGGAATTTTGTAATTACCTATAAGCTTACCCAAGATGGTCGATATCTGATTCGTGTGTTTAATAAAAATGATTTGGATGTATTTAGTAATAGTAATGTGAAAGAGTATGGACTAGGAGTTTCTTTTAGAAATTCATTGAAAAACAATGAGAATGATAGGGTTTCTAAGCATAAAGAGCGTGAGCCTAGTCAATGATGATTTTGTTTGAGGGATTCTTTGACAATTTTATTATACAAGTACTTATCAATGTTTTTTCCCCACAAACAAGCCCACCTCATGCACCAATTCCTTCAATCTACCATCCTGAGAAACTTCCACTTTAAAGTAACCTTTTAATTTCTCAGAAAAACCCAAAATAGCCTGTTCCAAACTTTCTTTTTCCTTCAATGGCATCTGCGCCCTATCCGCCCAAGTTTGAAAGTTTTTGGAGCGGTGCCAGCGTGCAAAATATTGAAGGTCAAAACCCGAATCAGCCATCCATTGAATCCAAGTGCGGACTGTGTAAGCTTCAACATGGCTATCGTCTCGCCTTTTTTCAATTTCATTCATCCACTTTGCTAATTTAGTTGATTCTGGTGCAATATTGTCTATCAACAAAAACAAACCGTTTGGCTTCAATACTCTATAGGCTTCTTTGACAAACTGTTCAGGGTTTTCAAAATGATGGGGCGCAATGCGACAAGTCACTATGTCAAAAGACAATGTTTCAAAAGGTAAATTCTCTGCTTCTGCAAATTGAAAATCAATATTGTAACCTTGTTCAATGGCAAATTTTTCTGCTTCCTTCAATATTTCAGGAGTCAAATCAGTCGCAATTACTTCTGCTCCTGCCCTCGTAAACTGCAATGCGGTATGACCGCCACCTGTCGCAATATCCAATACTTTTTTTCCTTTTACATCGCCCGCTTGTTCGAGCATCCATTGAAGGTCTTGACCTTTGGCGTGTCCTTGACTGTGAACATAAGCTTTTGCCGTTTTTCCAAATTGTGCTTGTACTTTACTTTTTATTGTGTTCATGTGTTTCGGTTGATAATTGTGTTTTGGTAAAAATGATGGGGAATTGTATTTGATACAAATATCATCCATTTTCAACAAAAGACTGTATTTCAATAGATTGAATCTAACAATGAGGAGGATAGAAAAAAACAATTCAGGGGAGGAAGGCTATATGAAATGCAAACTTTAAGCTAAGCATGTACGAAATTTTTTAGACAATATTCAAAAACCCTAAAAGGGCGCAATCAATCATAGCCGTCAAGTTAAGGATATATCCTTTATTTACCCTGAAAGGGTTTTAGCAATAGCACGGGGCAACGCCCTGTGGGTCAATCATAAATGTAGCCCTGAAAGGGCGAAAGCAAAGAAGGTGGTTGAATGCTTTCGCCCTTTCAGGGCTGGCATTTCCTTTTTTTGCTTCGTAGGGCGATGCCCTACGCTATTGCTTTTGCCCCTTCGGGGCATTTTACACCTCTTTCTGCTTCTTAGCTTGACGGCTATGGGCAAACGCCCTGTGTAAAAGGAAATGAGTCTTTTAGGAATGCCAATAAAACTATTTCCCAATTTAGACTTTTGAAGTTTTCTTTTCAAAAGTCTTGATAGTATTGAAAATCAATCATCTTCAAAGAATAAACTTCAAAAGTCTTTTTCTCCAGTTCAGTAAGTTAATTTATTGGCAATCCTTAAACATGAGGCGTTGCCCTTTTAGGGCAGTTTCTTTATCTATTTTGAAAGCTTCGTATAACCTTAAATTTAAGCCCCAAATGTGCTAATAAAACAAAGAAGGCTGCCTCAAATCGTTTTGAGACAGCCTCTTTATTCTTTAATTCTACTTTCTATTGGTCACTCGAACTAAGAAGTTCAGATGTATTATTTAGCAACAACGAGTTTCTTAGTCACCTGATTCGCCCCATTTACGATTTGAACCCAATACATTCCTTGAGGTAAATCCATTAAGTCCAAAGTTACTCGTTCGTCATTGCGAACCGTTTTTTGTTGGTGATGCATCAATTGACCTGTGAGGTTGTACAAGTTGATTTCTGTGATACTCGCTTGTGGTTGATAGTCATTGAAGTCTAAATAAACGAGGTTGTTGGCAGGATTTGGAGACATATTCAAGTGTGTGAATGTATCATCTATATCGTCTATGCTCGTTGCCAGTTGTTCGGCAATGATAAAAGTGCGTTTGCTGCTCTTCAATTGAAGTTTAGTGCCATCGGCTCGTGTCATTACCACGTTTTTCAAAGTCATATTGATGGGGATTTCTCTTGCGCCTGCAGATTTAAGGCTACCAATCACCATTATACAACCCAAATTGCAGAGTGCGCCATAGTTGGTTTTCTCAATACGATCATTTCTCGAAAGTGCCACATCCCATGTTAGTGAATTCATCATAACGGTATCCACGGTAATCATATCTACTCCTTTCTCGCCCAACCAAGAATTGCCAAAGGTTGCCATTGGAGCATTGAGCTGAACTGTATCATTTTCGCCTACTTCTGCAAGGGTAAATTCTGCGGTAAAAGCGATACCATACAGGTCTTCGGCAGGCTGATTTTCTGTTCCCAAATTGACTGCAAAAACATGTTCATAGCCTGGAATAATCGTATCAGTAGCTTCTACATAGAGAGCCATTTCGCTCTCTGCTAAAGCTGCTTTTTTGCCTATCAAGTGGTTGTAATTGGCTTTGATAGCAGCTATATCGTCGCTATTCACCAATCCATCTCCATTGGAGTCAGAGTGTTTGGTATTCAATGAATTTTCCAGAATTTCGCCATTCTCGTCTTCTGTGATGTCTATATCCCAATCAAAAGAAGGTTGTCCGTTCCAGTCATAAATATCGGTTTCTTCTCTAACATCTCCTTCATAATCATAAGCCAAACCAATGTAGAGTAAATCGTACATATTGGCAATACCGTCATAGTTGGCATCTCCAGGATAGACCAAATCATTTGGATATACTTTGAATGTTTTTTCGACATTACAGCCCAAATCGTCTGTAATATTGACAGTGTAAATACCTTGTTCGGTAATTTCGAGGGAACTCTCATCGCTGCCGTCCGACCATTCAAATAGATAATCTTCATTTATATCTGCCAAACTTAAGTTGGCTGTCTCGTTGTCATTCATAATGACTACTTCATCAATAGCCGCTATGGTCTCAGACATATCGCAGTTGCCTTCTATTTGGAGGGTTTTTTTACTGAAATTGTTGTCCTCACAACTTTCACTTACCTTGTCTTTTTGATCTAAAACAACACTGATTTCATTCATTCCATCTCCTTCAAAAACATCATTTTGAACATAGATATAATAGGTTTTTTGGTAAGATGGTCCCACTATTTTTTTACTTGACAAGGTGATTTCTTCGCCATTTGATAAGGTTCTGACCACCTTCATGTCAATAGAGTCGTCTGAAGCTTTGCCCAAATTAGAAATCAAGACTTCTACCATGAACTCTGACATGAAAGGAGTTACTTTATCGAGTATTTCACCCGTATTTGGATTGATGATTTGGATGTCTTCTTCTTCTACTACGTAATCTGTTTGGTTTCCTGCAAATAAGCATATTGAAGGGTCTCCAACATAGGTTAAGTGTTGTCCAATAAGTTTTAGGTAAGGTTCGTCCTCAATTGAAGTGTTGGTTTGATTTTCTTCAAACAGTTGGTGTAAAGAAACGCCAACAGATTGTCCATAATTCTCATTGGAGAGCAAGTCGTAGAAACGTATATGGAAATCTTTGGTTTGGTCGAAATCCTCATAAAAAGAAACACCGCCTAAATATCCAATAGCACCTGCACTTCTTTCCAAGAT
>JBMYXW010000318.1:0-4748 GCA_049608825.1 Chitinophagales bacterium | reverse complement strand
TTGCACATGAACACCTTGCGTATTTTCAAATAACTCTTTGTGAACGATTCTACCTGCATAATCCATTAATTGAAGCGAATAAACCGCTTGTTTTTCGGATTCAAATTCCACAAAAAGACGCTCTCCAACAGGGTTTGGGTAAACAGTCAAAAAGGATTGATTGATCATAAATGAATTGTTAATATCCGTAAAGTCGCCCCTAATTTTGGCGACAAACAAATCACTATTCCCATTGGACTCCAAACTATTTTCGCCGATTTTTAAAGTCCTCGAAAAACTTCCTGTCAAGTAGCAATTACTATCTTCATCTATTGCGATTGCAGTACCCTCATCATAACCTCTTCCTGACGAAACCGTTTTTTGTTGAAGCATGCCATCCGTATTGTATTGCAGCAAAAAGATAGCTCCTGTATTGGTCGAATCTACTCTGATTGTATCTCCTCCAAGAACAAGCATTTGACTAAAAGAACCTGTCAAATGACTGTTGCCATTTGCATCTGTTGCTATTCCCAAGCCAATATCTGCATCTTCTCCACCTGCCTGACGAACCCACTGAATTTCACCACTTTCATTTATTTTAGTAAGGAAAAAATCAGTACTTCCGTGGGTTGTGATGTTTTCTGTTCCAAAAAACGCAGTGTCTTCATAAGAACCTGTCAAATAAGCATTTCCACTATCGTCCAAGTCAATTGCAGTACCCAAATCGCTGTATGCACCTCCTGCTTGATTCATCCACTGCAATGTTCCACTTTCGTCAAATTTTGCAGCAAAAATATCGAAGTCGCCATTAGAAATAAGAGAACTTTCACCCAACTCCAAAATGCCATTGAAGAAGCCCGTCAAATGATAATTGCCACTATTGTCCACTGCAATTGCGGAAGCACTGTCGTAGTTTTCGCCACCGTATTGACGCACCCACATTCGCTGACCATCTGTATTGTATTTGGCTACAAAAATATCAAAAACTCCTTTGGAAATAAAGGTAAATGGGGTGCCGTTGTCTTCAATTGGAGCAGTAAAACGTTCTGCAAAACGACCTGTTATATAAGCATTTCCACCTGTGTCCACTGCAATATCATAAGCAATATCGCTGCCCGCTCCGCCCAACTGTCGAGCCCATAAAAAAGTACCATCGGCTTGGTATTTAGCGATAAATACATCATCGTTAAAGAATCCCGAAGCGTATAATTTGTTGCCTGCAAAGTCAACGGTATCTCTAAAATAACCTGTCACATAGACATTTCCCAGAGGATCTGTACTCACTCCAAAAGCTTCATCATTTGCCTTGCTTCCTGCTTGATTTGCCCACTGCAATGTACCTGCTGCATCGTATTTGGCAATGAATAAATCTGTTCCACCAAGAGATGCCAATTCAGTACCTTCCAATTGAAGTGTATCCGAAAAAACACCTACTACAAGGCTATTTTTTTCACTATCCAAACTAATATCCATACCCGAATCGTACTTCAATCCACCTGCTTGTGTAAGCCATTCCACCTCTTGTGCTTGTATGCTGATTGTCCAATTAGCGAAAAGGAGTAAACACACCCAAAATCTGTTCATATTGTTATTCACTGTTTTTGAAAAAGAGGCTGCAAGATAAGGAAAAGCCCTGTATTAAGCCGTAATACTTTGCAACTGTTGTAGGAATCGGTAAGATTCACGTCACCTATCCAAACGGTTTTTGGTATAGAAACGTTGTGTAAATCTGCTTGAGTTTGAATTTGTACTTTGAATTTGAGTTTGTTCAGATTATCTGACAACAATTCTTCCTGAAGAAACTCGTTTGTTGTTGTGGAGGATAAAATAAAGATAAAAGCCTGAATCTAAGTTAGAAACATCAATAAGGGCTTCATTTTTCTTGATTTTATAAAGCTCCTGCACCTTGTTGCCAATGAGGTCAAAGACTTCAATTTGATGTTCTCGTTGTTGGGGATTGTCAAACCTGATAGTTGCATAGTCGTGTGCAGGACTTGGAGAAACAGAGGAGGAAAATGTAGCATCAGAAATATTTTCTACATTTGTAGTCGAAAAAGGAGAGGGAGAAAAGTGATTGCCAAAGAGATCATTCACAAAAAGCAATGTAATAAAAAGAAATAGTGTGAAAATTGGTTTCATGATGGAGCTTTTGAAGGGTTAAAAATTTGCTTATATCCTGATATTTTGATGAAAAAAATAAAACATACTTTTATCTTAAAATGTTTGGCAATATTTAGACCAAACCAATAAATGAAATTTTATATAAGGACTACTTCCTATAAAACAATTTTCTTACCATTTTTGAAGTATATACCCTCAATGATGCACTTTGGATGTTTTTCCTCTATAAAAAATGTTTTTATGACGAAAGTATTACAAAAAAATAGGGTTTAACTTTTCTTTTGCAAAAACATCTAATGGCTATAACTTAAAAAACCTCTTACCATTCACTTATTGAAGGACAAAAATAATAAAACAAATGATTTTTTTTCGTTTACTGCTTTTTTGTGTCTGTTTTACACACCTAACTTCAATGTTCTCACAGAATCTTGCTTATTACCACGATAAAAGAAATCAATTTTGGGTATTTGACGATGGCGAATACCACAAAATCGACCATATTGCTGCAAGAGATGTGCGATTGGGAGGCGACTATTTGATATACGTGAATGGTCGAAATGAGATGATTTACTACAAAGGGGGACAAACGGAGATGATGGAATACAATGTGAACAATTCCTATATGCCCACCAATTATTTCATGTTCAACCAACAAGCAGGGGGAGGATTGCAGATTATTCACGATGAACAAAGACACAAAATAGCTTTGGGATTTGACATTAACTATTCATTGGGAGACAGCATTTTTGCCTACAAAGATTTTGACCGCTATCTCAAAGCTTATTACGATGGAAAAACAAAGGAAATCACCAATGAGCCTTTGATAGACTTCAAGGTGAGCGACAACAGTGTGGGCTATACAACCGAAAGCGAACTGTTTTACCTTTTTCACAAGGGCGAGATAGAATTGATTGCAGACAGAATCCCGAATGAATATCGAGTGGGAAACAATTTTGCAGTCTATCTGAATCCCTTCAATGATTTAATCGCTTATGATGCTGGAGAAACGCATGAATTGAGCAGTTTTTATGCTCCAAAAAGTTACCGAGTGGGCAACAATATTGCAGCTTTTGTGACAGATGAAGGTTACTTCAAAGTGTATTGGAAGGGTGAAACCCGTGAACTGTTGCCTTTTCCGCCCAAAGAATATAAGATTGTCGACAATACTTTGATGTATGTCGATGACCGAGGTTATTTACATGTTTTTTACCAAGGCAAAAATACAACGCTTGAAGCTTATACACCTAGACTCATTAGAATGTTTGAAGGGATTGTGGCGTATATGGATTTGGATGGTCGTTTGAAGGGTTTTTATGAGGGCGAAAAAGTGGAGATGTCGGATAGAATAGTAGAGAGTTTTCAGGTGATGGGGCGAGTGGTTTTGTATGTGGTGCTGAATGGTGAAACAAGGGTGTTTTTTGATGGGCAGAATTATTGAGCCTATAATTTAACTGCTACTTTCACTTTTGTGCTGATTAGTTTTCTCGTTTTAACATCTTTTTGAATTAAGTAGTCCTGTTTTTTGGTAAATAATTTCCACCACAACAAAGCCGAAATCAAATTACCTGAATGTTTTTCCAGCCTAAAGGCTAATTCTACATTTGGGGCTTCCTTGTCATTGATGATGCGACTCAATCTTGTATAATGAATGGCTAAATCCTCGGATAACTTTTTTTTAGTTTGATTCAAAATACGAGCATATTCCTCTAAACTTTTGCCGAAACTTTTTTCTGAGGTAAATATTTGATTTTTTACATATTCTTCTAATTGGAAGCGAAAACGCATAATATCCGACAATATTCTTTGTTGTTCTGTTTGTTCCCTTAACAATTTGAAGCGAAAAGCTTTCAGTTCCTCATCTGCTTTGCGTTGTTCTTCTTCTGTTAAATCTTGGGGAATCATCATAGATTCAGCTATTTCTTCATCTGTGTATTTTTTTCGCAGTTCTTGATATATTTTTTCATAGTATTTCATTGGTCTGATATTTTAGGATAATTAACTGAGATTTTTCATCAAATATAGCCATTTGCGTTCCAACTTGAATGAAACCAAACTTTTTATGATAGTAGTTAACCAGTCGAGTTTTAGGAACTAAGGACACAAATCCATCGTAGCCTTTTTCAAATGCAAGTTGACAAGCGTAGCTTATTAGGCAGCCAGAAATATTGTCAATCTTTTTTTCTTTTCCTCTGTGCTTTGACGAAGATTCGATAAGATTGATGTGAACTCTAAATTCTTGAGGAACATCAATAAGAGATATTACACCCAATGTTTCCTTTTCTCCCTTTACCTGTATTTGAAAAACATTGTATTTGGTTTCTTTTGTCCAATCAAATTGAAAATTATCATTTTTGTCTAATTCAGTGAGTCCTTCCCAATTCAATTCCTCTATGATTCCAATAAGGGTGCGACCTGTTTCAATATCTATAAGTCTCATTATCGTGTATTTCTTTTACAAAAATAGTTAATTATATTTACAAAAACAATAAATTTGCTTTTCATTCTTATCTACCGTATTTTTACCAAAAAACAATACAACCTTCAATGATATTTCCTGTAATATCAAAAATTTTCATTTTATCATTTGGAGTCGTAATTTGAATATAACCACCTTCCCTTTTTTTAAGTACATTAAATGAATTTTCATT
>JBMYXW010000317.1:0-4749 GCA_049608825.1 Chitinophagales bacterium | reverse complement strand
TCGCTTCAATTGCTCAATATACATTTTGCTCCCATACTTGTTCAAATGTGTATAATCCGCAAAACTTTTGAAGTCGTCAATCGCCCTTGTGTAGTCATAAATTTTTTGTCCTGTCAAAGCTTCAATCTGCGATTTCCATTCTTCAAGGTTCGTGATTTTGTCGGCATAAGGCGGAAAGTAAGGATTGATAACCAATCGGATTTCTGTACCATACTGATTTGCCAAAGCTACAATTTTCTTCAATTCACGTTGTCTTTCTTCCTTCAATCCAAAAGTTACATTTTCTACATCTTCCAATTCACTAATCACATTGGCGTTGATTTTTCGGTCTAAAAGCCAAAACTTATCGCTCTTGTTGAGATAGTACAAGCTGCGGTGAAAAACTTCACTGTTGTAACGGTATAAATGACTCACTTTGCTTGCCCATCCGACTGTTGGGTCGTAGTGAAAAATCAAAGAATCAATTCCCGTTGATTCCTGCGAATGTAGCGCAAAACTCGGTATCAATTTTTCATCGCTGTAATCTGCCATACTTACTTCAAAAAGCACCAATTTAGGGGCTTTGTGGCGTTGAAGGTAATCTTCCATCAAGACTCTTGCCAAACTGATGTGCATTCCGTTGTAGCTAATATTGAAGGTCTTAGCACTTGTCACTTCTTCAATATAGGGCTGGTAAAACACCAATCCTCTTGAATTACCGACTAACAAAATATCGCTTTCCGCTTTGCTCTTATACAGGCGAGAGTAGCGAAATTCGCTGTTATTGGTCAAGAATTGCAGCATTTTGCCTCCTATTCTATCTCCTACAAAAACGAGGGCGATTAATCCGATAACCCATAGTATTTTTTTCATCTTTTATATTGTTGAATTGTTATGTGGTTGTATTGTTTTATTGTTGAATGGTTAAATTGCTGTATGGTTGTTCCCTTATCTCTCCCTCCATATCTGCCATCTCGCTTCTCTCATCTCTCTTCTTGCTTCCTTTAAAACTGAAAATAAATAAATTGTGAATTTCCAAAACTGCCCAACAAGGCGATGCTCCACAAAATCAAGGCATAAGAAGCGACTTGAAAAACGGGGCTTCGTTCTGCAATCTCTGGTAAGTCCACTTTTGTGTCTATTACTTCAACCAACAACAACATCCCTATCAACAGAAAACCTTGTACTATCCAAAACATATTGATGAGCGTAGTTCCTTTAAATGCTAAAATACCTGAGATAATCGCATTGGCTGTCTCAAAGTCGGGACTGCGGAAATATATCCATGCAAAACAGGTGAGGAAATACACCAAAGCGATAGAGTAAGCATTGCTTAACCATTCAGGTACTTGAAGCTTCTCCTCTATTTTGGTGACGTAAGGACTCGACAATCGTTGCACAATCAAATAGGAGCCATGCAGGAAGCCCCAAAGGACAAATGCCCAACTGGCACCATGCCAAAGCCCTCCCAATAGCATTGTTATCATTAGGTTTCGGTAGGTAAACAAAGTACCTCCTCTATTGCCGCCCAAGGAAATGTATAGATAATCTCTGAGCCAACTCGACAAGGAAATATGCCAACGTGTCCAAAATTCACTAAAGTTTTTGGAGAAGTAGGGTGTGCGAAAGTTCATTGGGAAATGAAAGCCCATCATCCGAGCCAAGCCTATTGCTATGTCAGAATATCCCGAAAAATCACAGTATATTTGGAAGGAGTAAAAAATGACTCCTATCACCAAGTTCAAGGATGAAAAGCCTGCGGGTGAGGTGAATATCTGGTCGACTACCAAAGCCAAAGAATCAGCTACGGCTACTTTTTTGAAGAAGCCCACCAAAACCTGTCCGAATCCCATCGTAAATTCATGCCAGTCAAATTTGTGGTCTTTGCGGAATTGTGGCAACAAATCACTTGCCCTTACAATTGGTCCTGCTACCAGTTGCGGAAAGAAGGAAATGTAGGTGGCAAAGGTTATGAAATCGGGTTCTACGTCAATTTTTCGCCGATACAGGTCAATCGTATAACTCATTGACTGAAAGGTATAAAACGAAATCCCTACGGGTAAAATGATATTGAGTGTGTTCCAGGAGGCTTCAATTCCTACGGTGTGCATCAAGCCCATAAAGGAGTCGGTAAAGAAATTGAAGTACTTGAAGAAGGCTAAAACGCCCAGATTCATAAACACACTGACCAACAGCATTTTCTTTCGTTCGGCTTGTTCCTCGGTTTGACTTATTTTCAAGCCCAACACATAGTCAATGACCGTGGAGAGGACTATCAAACTCAAAAATCGCACGTCCCACCATCCATAAAAAAAATAGCTTGCGGCTAAACAAAATAAAAGTCTTGCCCTTCCTTTGAGTGCAAAATAGATAGGTAAAAATGTAGCAATAAATACTAAAAAAGGTAAACTATTGAATAACATGGCTTTGTTTTCTTAATTAGATATTGGGTAGATACTTTGGATTCTTAATGGATTCTTAATGGATTCTATGGGTGCTTAGTACGATGCTTTGGATTCTTGGTAGATATTTGTGGATGCTTTAGATAGTAAGGTGTAATCTTCGGAAGAATGGAGAAGGTGACATCTTACTGTCGATTTTGAGGTGACACCTTCTCGTTTCCTCAAAGATGTCACCTCAAAACTTTAATTTATTTCTGTTAACGTGTATATTATGCAGTTACTTGGTTGATATTTTACACCTTGTAAAGATACGAGGACTTAAATATTTGTAGAAAAATGAAGAATGAAATTACGGAACTCCATTGGAGTTCAACCTAAATATAATAAGCAAGTACTGCTGATGTTCAACACCTAACGGTTTGGAGGTCAGCATTGAAGAAGGTGCTACAAATATTTTACTCCGTAGGAGTAAGTTTTGCAACTTTACATCATCAAATATAGACTTGGTTTCTTATCGCAGGATAGGGTTTAAACCCTATCCTGCGATAAGAAATATCAATTTCATTTTTCACTAATCAACCCTTCAACCGCCTCTTTCCACACCGAATAGGCTTTGCCATTGATGTGAATTCCATCTGATGTATATTCGGCTTTCAATCGTTGTTGATTGTCTGCCATCAACGGATACAAATGTGCATAAACCAAGCCAAACTTATCTGACAGAGATTTTATTTTCTTATTTACTGCCCTAATTGTTTCATTTGCAATAGGCATTTTTCGGACATCACTATTGACAGGCAAAATGCTTTGAACAATGATTTGAGTATCAGGTAAATTGTCAGTGAGTTGCTGCAATATCTGTTCGTAATTCTGAAGCAATCCTCGCTCATTTCCATAGATTAAATCATTGATTCCCACCATTAAGAACAACTTATCGGGTTTGGCTTCAAAGATAGGCGAAAGGCGTTTGAGGATGCCCGAGGCGGTATCTCCGCTGATGCCTCTATTTTGGATATTTTGCTTGTCAAACAATTCTGACCATTCACATTCTGCGGTGATACTGTCTCCTAAAAAAATAATTTCACCTGTTGATTTAGGCAACATTTCAAACAAATTTTTGCGGTGTTCGTACATACCTGTGAAGCCTGCACCACCTTGTACTCTAAAAATTAAATACGAAAATCCGCCCAGACCATTGACGATTTTTAACAAACACAATAAAAATACCACATTGAAGAAAATGGATAGTAAAAATAATTTATTCATCACTAGTTGTTTTACTTTGTAATTTTTGATATAGGAATATAGGTATCGGATACCTTATCCTATTAGAGTAACTTTATAATTCGTTGAGTAACTTTATAATTCGTTGAGTTACTTTTTAAAGAAGAGGTATCCGATACCTTTCTTTGAATCCAAAAAAAAACAGACAGAAGATGTGAGCGAACCCACACCTAATGTCTGATGGTTAAGTAAACCAGTGGTAATATCGTGGTTTTAAAAGTAGTTGAGAATATGAACAGTCTGGAAACTGTTCATTCAAAGGTTCTTGAAAATGCTGTCATGTTAAGTGTGGGCGTTTCATTCTGGACAGTCAAGCCCAATCCTATACAGAATTAATAAGCCCACACTGAACATAGCAGTTCTCAAGTTTTTATGGTATTCATGTTAAGCACAGATATTTCATTCTGGATAATCAAGCCCAATCCTATACAGAATTTATTGAAATACTCCCAAATCTAAAGAATTGGGATTCTGCTTCGTAGGTAGTTAGGCTAATGAATTAACCACTTACACTACCTCCACACTGGTTAATTCCCTAACCAGTTTTCTTTATCTGTGCGTAAATTCGCACAGCTTCTTTTCTAATGTTGATAGAGGCATTTCTATCTCTATCAATTGAATACCCACATTCATCACAATGGTAGGTTCTCTCTTTCAATTCAAGGTTTTTTTTCTTGTTCTGACATTTTGAACAAGTTTTTGAACTGGCATAAAACCTATCCACCTCTTGAATTACCGTACCGTACTTCTTGGCTACATGCTTCAATTTAAAGACAAATTCGGAATGAGCCAAATCCGATATTTTCCGACCCCATATCATCTGCATTGACTTAATATTCAAGTCCTCCAATCCTATGAATTTAAACTTTTTGCACAAAGCGTGAGCCAACTTCCATTGCCAATCTGAACGCCTATTTGATATGTTTTTGTAAACATCCAAAAGTTCTTTCTTCGACTTCTTACGGTTATTAGACCCTCGTTTTTTCCTTGAAAATGTTTTTGACTTTTTACGAAGTAACTCTAAATCTTCCTGTAAAAAATGTGGATTATCAATTTCTGAAAAATTCTTGCCTGTAAATACGGT
>JBMYXW010000316.1:0-4752 GCA_049608825.1 Chitinophagales bacterium | reverse complement strand
CCATGCTTTTACTTTTTAACATTAAAAAAATAACTCCGATACTTGAATAAAGATATTGTGTTTAAAGGCCTTGCAGTGCCAAGGCGTTCCAATGCAACGTCTCTACGAAAGCGGTGAATTATTCAGGTTAGGCAAACGTGACTTCTTACTTCTCTCCTCCTACTTCCTCTCCAAAATCTCACTTCCCTACTCTCACTTCCCTACTCTCGCTTCTCACCTCTTCTTCGGCTTCTGTCCTCTCGTTTGAGGTTTGCCATACTTCAAGTGCATTTTCTCATTACGTCGTATCTTGTTATTCGTCTTTTTATTTTTGTCTTTTTTCTCGTGAAAAGCCTTACCCGTCGGTTTTGCCGTTCTGATTTTGTTGTGATTGAAGGGAATGAACTCGACTGGTTTTTCGAGGTCAATCAATTCATCCGTTAGCACCAAATCATCGGGATTAGCATGTACAGGAATTTCCAAAGACATCAATCCTTCAATGTCTTTTTTATACGCCTCTTCGGTTTCCGACACAAACGAGATTGCCACCCCTTTTTTCTCCGCCCTGCCTGTTCGACCGATTCTATGGATGTATTTTTCGGCAACATCGGGCAAGTCAAAATTAACAATGTGCGTCACCTCCGAAACATCCAATCCTCTGGCTATAATATCCGTAGCAATCAAAAATCGGTACGTTCCATCGCCAAATTTACTGACTGTATCAAAGCGGTTGTTTTGAGATTTGGAGGAGTGAATCAATCCCATTTTTTCTTCAAAACTGGGCAACAATCGCTCATACAATACATCCGCCATTTTTTTGGTACTCGCAAACACCAACACTTTCGACATTTCGGGATGATCTCGAAATAGTATTTCTAATAGATTGGCTTTGGAATTGAAGTTGGGAACGGAGTAGGCGTATTGGTCGATATTTTCGAGGGGTGCGCCAGAAGGAGCGGCTTCGATTTTTTCAAAAGTGGTGGTAAATTCGTGAATGACTGCCTCCACTTCTTTGGTCATCGTTGCCGAAAACATCAAGTTTTGCCTTCTTTTCGGTAAAAATTCAATGATGTCTCTCAATTGGGTTCTAAATCCCAAATTCAACATTTCGTCCACCTCATCAATAATCAAACGGTTGATTTTCTTGGTCTTCAATACGCCATCTTTCATCAAATCCCCTAAACGTCCTGGCGTTCCGACCACTACATCTGCACCTTCACTTACTGCTATTTTTTGAGTCCGAATATTAGTTCCTCCATAGACCCCCACCACATGAAAGGTCATGTATTCGGTGAGCTTCTTGACTTCTTCAACAACTTGTGCGACTAGTTCTCTGGTCGGTACAATGATGAGAATTTGAGGCGAAGGAGAATTGGAGAATTTCCACAACTTCAAGGTAGGCAACAAAAAGGCGAAGGTTTTACCTGTTCCTGTTTGGGCGATTCCCACTACATCTTTTCCCGCCATGATGGGCGCAAATGTTTTGTATTGAATGGTAGTAGGTTCAGTAATTCCGAGGTCTTCTAAAGCGGAATAAAGAGGCTTGTTGAGATTTAAGTCTTTGAAGGTCATTTTTAGTTTACGATGGACGGCGAACGGCAGACGGCAGACGACGTTTGTTTTAATAAATTTATATTTTGGGATTTCTTTTTAATAAAAAGGGTTATAATCTTTTTATTGGGATTAGAACCAAGGTTGAGATGACACCTTTTCCGCTTCGCTTCAAAGATTTCACCTCACTCCTTTGCAAAATTTGATAGAGGCTTCACCTTTATTTTGTATTCCATATTTTTCCAACAATTCATCTTCCAGTATTTTTTTCTCGTCAAACTCTTCAACTGAATTTACTTTAAGAATACCTTTTAACTCTGTCACTATTGAATTTTCCATAATGATATTAAGATAAGAATTACACACTTCTCAACGCCTCAATCTCTTCAATGGTTTTTGGAATTGGTTTACCCAAAACCCTTCGCCCTGTTGCAGTCACCAAAATATTGTCTTCAATGCGAATTCCGCCAAAATTACGGTAATTTTCAAGGGCAGCATAATTAATAAGTCCAGTGTATCTACCTTCGTCTTCCCATCTACTTATCAGTTCGGGAATGAAATAAATACCTGGTTCAACAGTGACCACATAACCCTCTTTCAACTTTTTGCCGAATCGAAGCGAACTGTAACCAAACAATTTACTTCTCTGAATCGTATCGTCATAGCCTACAAAATCTTCTCCCAAATCTTCCATATCATGCACATCCAAACCAATTGCATGCCCCAATCCATGTGGCATAAACAAAGCAACTGCACCCACTTCAACAGCTTTATCGACATCGCCTTTCATAATTCCCACTCCTTTCAAACCTTCTGCAATGACTTCCATCGCTAATAGGTGAATTTCTTGGAAAGAAATGCGTGGACGAATCGCTTCAATGGCAGCCATTTGAGCATCTAATACAATTTGGTAAATGGTTTTTTGTTGGTCGGTAAAGTGCGTATCAACGGGAAAAGTGCGAGTGATGTCGCTGGCATAACTCGACTCCAATTCTACTCCAAAATCACCCAATACCAATTGTCCTTTTTCCAGCCTATTGCCGTGGTAATGATTGTGCAAAGTTTGCCCATTGACGGTCAAAATGATGGGGTATGCCATTTGTCCCCCTTCTCTCACTGCAATTCCTTGAATCGCACCCACTATTTCACGCTCCAAAACACCCGCTTGTGTGACTTCCATGACGGTGGTATGCAAATCTGCGGTGACATTCAAAGCCTTTTCGATTTCTGCAATTTCTTCCTCGCTTTTCACCAAACGCTGTGCAACTACTGTTTTTATCAAAGAAACGGATTTTTTGTCTGCAATTTCTTTTGTGGGGATTTGCAGCCATTCGTGGAGCTTCAAGGTGTTTTTGGCTCGGTAAGGCGGCAAGTAATGAATGGCTTGACCTTTCGATTGTGCTTTTTGAAGGGTTTCTCCAATCTGATTTCGGGGCGCAACACAAGTTACTCCCACTCCTTTCGCTTTGTCTTTCAAAGAAATTTGACTTCCCATCCAAACAACATCGTCCATCGTTGCTTCATCCCCAAACAAAGTGGATTGCCCAGTTTCAATGTCAATCATACCGACCAAACCTGCCTGATTGATTCCGAAATAATACAAAAAGGTGCTGTCTTGTCGGAAGTGATAAATATTGTCGGCATAATTCATCCCCTCATCTTCATTGCCGAGTAAGAGTATAATGCCAGAGCCAACATGTTCGACCAATTTTTGTCGTCTTTCGATGTAAGTGTTTGTAGGAAACATAAAGAGAAATGAAAATTAAAATGATTGATTGTACTTTGCAAGTAAGCGATATTTATTCAAACAACAAAATTAATTTTGCTCAAAAAAAATGAGTAGCTTCGGACTCCTTTATCGAATACCACAAATCAAGCAACAAATAAAATATGAGCCACTCAAGAGAATTTGACATTATTGTATGGGGAGCATCGGGTTTTACGGGAAGGTTGGTCGCAGAATACCTCTTCAAAAATTACAGTTCGGACGACTCGCTCAAATGGGCAATGGCAGGTAGAAATCAAGCAAAATTGGAAAAGGTGAGAGCCGAAGTAGCCAATGATACGATTCCTTTGGTCATTGCAGACAGTCAGGACGAAGCAAGCTTGAAGGCAATGGTTCAACGCACGAAAGTAGTTTGTACGACTGTTGGACCTTATGCCAAATATGGTTCTAAACTGGTCGGAGCTTGTGTAGAAAACCAAACCGATTATTGTGATTTGGCAGGTGAAGTACAGTGGATGCGCCGCATGATTGACCAACACCACGAAGCCGCCAAAGCCAATGGAACAAAGATTGTGCATACCTGTGGTTTTGACTCAATTCCCTCTGATATGGGCGTTTATTATACCCAGCAACAAGCAAAAAATAAAACAGGACAGCCCGCCAAACAAATCAAAATGCGGGTAAGAGCTTTCAAAGGTGAAATGAGTGGTGGCACTTATGCAAGTCTTGGCAATGTGATGGTGGAAGCTCAAAAGGACAAAAGTATTTACAAAATTTTGACCAATCCCTATAGCTTGAATCCCGAAGGTGAACAAACAGGACCTGATAAGCCAGATTTGCAGGCAGTGGTCTATGACAAGGCAAGCAAAAATTGGATTTACCCCTTCATTATGGCGGGCATCAATACCAAAGTTGTTCGCAGAAGCAATGCTTTGAGCGGCTATTCTTATGGCAAAGATTTTCGGTATGATGAAGCTATGATGAGCGGTGACGGAATTGGAGGAAGGATAAAAGGCACAATAGCGGCAGTTGGTTTGGGGGTTTTGATGCTCGCAAAACCTGGGTCTTTGGTCAAAAAAGGAGTCGATGCTTTGTTGCCAAAACCTGGTGAAGGGCCTAATAAAAAGGTTAGGGAAGCGGGTTTTTACAACTTGAAATTCATCGCTACTTTGGACGACAACTCCACTATGACTACAAAAGTAACAGGTGATATGGATCCTGGCTATGGTTCTACGTCCAAAATGATGGCTGAGAGTGCGATTTCATTGGCTAAGGATTCTCTACCCGATATTGGTGGTGTATTGACTCCTTCTGTCGCAATGGGCGATGCGCTTTTGAAGCGACTTCAAGACCATGCAGGTTTGACTTTTTCGATTGTTTAGTCAGTAAACACTGAAGTCTTGCGTTTTCCCCGAAGAATCGGGATGTTCCATTGGCAAGACTTTATCATACTATCTGCATCAGCTTAGGATTTAGGATTACATGATTTGTGATTT
>JBMYXW010000315.1:0-4758 GCA_049608825.1 Chitinophagales bacterium | reverse complement strand
ATTTGGGTTCGATAGGAACGTGGTATATGTTGGACGAAATGTTGCTGTTTTTTAGCTTGTTGAAGAAAAGAGAACCGAATGCTTTGTTTTTGTTTGTGACTCCCGAAAAACCAGAGGTGATTTTTGAAGCTGCTGCAAAACATGAATTGAAGCCGAGTGACTTCAAAGTGGTTTTTGCGAAACGTCAAGAAGTGGCGCATTTTCTTTCGGCATCCGATTTCAGCGTATTCTTTATCAAACCTTTGTACTCCAAAATTTCGAGCTCCCCCACCAAATTGGGTGAATTGTTGGCGATGGGTATTCCTGTAGTTTGTAATACGGGGGTGGGAGATGTAGGGCAAATTATTGAAGACATGGGCGGAGGAGTGGCGATTGATGCTTTTGATAAGGTAACATTGAAGGAAGCGGCTGAAAGAATGTTGCAGGATTTGAAGGAGAAAAAATATCAAGCGGCAGCAATTCGTGAAAAGGCATTTGGGTATTATGATTTGCAGAAAGCAGTGGAAAAATATGCTGTTCTTTATCAGGAATCACTTTAGAAGCTCCCTTTATAGTGATAATTTTTTCGTATTTCAGAGATAATGAAATTTAGGTCAAGGAAGAATTAAAATTCATCACGAAATCGGATTAACTTTGCGCTTCAATTTCTTCAATAGCTCTGATTTTCAATGAAAAAAATCCTCAATACTCCCAAATTTCAAGCAATTCTCGCACAAATCGCCGAAGAAAAAGGCGTATCCATCAAAAAAGTAAACAAGGAAGCCAAGCGTTATCTCAAAGAGTTGTATGCCATTCACCAACCCATTGCTAACATATTCGGTACAGAAACAGCTTCTTACATCCTTTCGAGAGGCTATGAAAAAACCATTGATGTCAATCCTTCCGAAATCAAGGCTTTGACCAAGCTCATGCGTCACCATCCGATAGCGTTTGTGATGACCCACAAGACTTATATAGACATGATGGTGTTGGCCGTCGTATTGGCTCGACATGGACTTTCTTTCCCTTATACATTCAGTGGTATCAATATGAGTTTTTTGGGCTTGGGACAACTGGGCAGAAAAACAGGGGTGATTTTCATTCGTCGCTCCTTCAAAGACAACCTAGTTTACAAAGCAACCTTGCGTTATTTCATCGCCAATGTCATTGAAGAAAAGGGCGATTTTATGTGGGCAATTGAAGGCACACGTTCCCGCACGGGCAAACTGGTTTGGCCCAAAATGGGCATCCTCAAATACATCATGGAGGGCGAACAAGACTCCCAAAGAGAGGTCAAATACATTCCCGTTTCGATAGTGTACGACCTCATTCCAGACGTGCAAGAAATGACGGAAGAAGGGCGAGGAAAATTGAAGAAGCCTGAAAGTTTGACTTGGTTTTTGAACTACATCCGCAAAATGGGCGATAGTTTTGGTAAAATTTCGGTCAGGTTGGGTACGCCTATCGACATTCCAAAATACGAAGAAGTACAGCGACAATATACTTTTGCCGATACCAAAACCAACAATGCCAATACCGTATCTCGTTTTGCCCTTCAATTGGTACACAAAATCAACGAAATCACTCCCGTTACGACCACTTCCTTGATTTGCACCACGCTCTTGAGCAAATATGCCCTTTCCAAACGAGCCATCGAAAGTGATATTGCAGCCCTCATGCAATTGATTGAAAACCAAGAATCGAATGCTTTGGTCGACAGAGGAAAAGCAATTGGAGAAAGCGTTCAGATTGCTTTGAGTTTGCTCACCAAAGCCAACATCGTCCAGCAACAAGGTGAAAGCCTTCACGCCCAATACAATATTGCAGCCGACCAATATTTGCCTGCTACTTACTATGCAAATATGGCGGTACATCATCTTTTTCATAGAGCCTTCACCGAATTGGCATTGCTCAAGATTGCACAAGAGACCGAAAACCGGAGTCTTTCGTTTTGGACAGAAATCATGACATTGCGTGACATCTTCAAATTTGAGTTTTTCTACTCCAATAAAGCCCAATTTACGGATGAAATCGAAAACGACCTTTCACTTTTGGATGCAAATTGGCATGAGAATCTTTTGAAACAAAACGGAGATATTCGTGCTTTGCTCCAACAACAAAAAGTATTGGTTGCACCCGTTGTATTGTATCATTACATTGAAGCCTACAAAGTGGTGATGTATGGACTTCAAAAATGGGAGTTTTCGCAAGAATTTGATGAAAAAAAGTTTATTGAAGCTTGTTTGATTTTGGGTGAAAAACTACATTGGCAAGGGCAAATTCATCGTTTAGAATCGGTGTCAAAGCCTTTTATTCTGAATGGTTTGAGATTGGCTAAGAACCTTCAATTGATTCCTTCAACTGAAGACAAAAAACAGGCTGCAATAGCAATTGCTTTGGCACAATTAGAAGACTTGGCAACTCGCCTCAAAATGCTTCAAGGCATTATTTTGGACAGCAATACCGAAAATGCACCACTTGTTCCGATAGAACGTGATATTGTTCCAGGCTCTAAGACCGAAGGGATTGTGCAAGAAATACTTGAAGGAGAATCAGGCGCACACATTGGAGCTTTCTTTGACTTGGACAGAACGCTTATCAGTGGTTTTTCTGCAAAGGAATTTTTTCAAACCCGCTTGTTGAGCGGTAAAGTAACGCCCAGAGAATTGATAGCACAGTTTGCTGGAGTTTTGGTGTATGCCGTTGGCAATCGAAATTTTGCAAGCCTTGCAGCAGCGAGTGCACAGGGTGTAAAGGGAGTCAAAGAACAGGTTTTCATTGAAGTAGGCGAAGAGGTCTATGAGAAATATTTGGCTCATTCGATTTACCCCGAATCTCGTGCAATGGTTGCAGCACACGTTGCCAAAGGGCATACCGTAGCCATTATTTCGGCAGCAACTCCTTATCAGGTCAATCCAATAGCGAGGGATATGGGCATCGAGCATGTGATGTGTACTCGAATGGAAGTGGTGGGTGATACATTCACTGGAAAAGTCGTTGAACCTGCTTGTTGGGGCGAAGGGAAGGCATACGCAGCAAGGGAATTGACAAAGGAATTTGACTTGGATTTGGGCAAAAGTTATTTTTATACGGACAGTGCGGAGGATATGCCATTGATGGAAATTGTGGGCAATCCAGTTGCGATGAACCCAGATACCAAACTTGCTTCGGTGGCTTACGAAAATGACTGGCCGATTTATCGCTTCAATGAAGAAATACCTTCAAAATGGATTAACTTGGTGCGTACAGGACTGACTGCAAGCACGCTGTTTCCTGCAGTTGTGGCTGGCGTAGCGACTGGCGCAAAGAATTTGTCGTGGCGAGATGGTGTCAATTCGATGATGGCGGCAGTGGGCGATTTGGGTACGGCTATGTCGGGTATGAAACTTCTCGTAAAAGGCGAACATCATCTTTGGTCGCATCGTCCTGCGGTTTTCTTGTTCAATCATCAAAGTGGGGCAGATATGTTCATTACCGCCAAACTGCTCCGAAAAGATGCCAGAGCTGTTGCCAAAAAGGAATTGAAAAAAACGCCGATTATGGGGCAATTGATGCAGGCTTCAGGGGTGATTTTTGTGGATAGAAGCAACAAAGATAAAGCGATTGAAGCTCTAAAACCTGCAGTTGAGGCATTGAAAAATGGTACTTCCATTATGATTGCACCCGAAGGAACGAGGAGTTATGATTATACTTTGGGAAAATTCAAAAAAGGTGCTTTTCACCTAGCAATGCAAGCGGGTGTGCCGATTGTACCGATTGTCATCAAAAATGCCCATGATGCAATGCCTCGTGGTACGAGTATTATTCGTCCTGCAACTGTAGAGGTCGTTGTATTGCCAGCTATTCCTATTGAAGGGTGGAATTTGGAGAATTTGGAGGAGCGGATTGATGAGGTGAGAGGGATGTATTTGAAGGAGTTGGGGCAGGAGGAATAAGGCAAATTATTTTGACTCACTGTTTAGTGTATTCAATAGCTATCCCATCTCGCCCGATACCCTCTTACATCAAAGTGAACGGCCTTTGTATTCGGATATTTTCCAACGCCACCTTTCGACCCAATAATGGTTTTGTCCAATAAGTCCAACACAATTTGTTTGTCTTTTTCTTCATACTTGCCATTTCGATCAATGTCTCGAATGCCCAAGTCAATTGCTTCTCCCAAAATATGCCTACTCAAAGATGCACCTCCAATAGTCTTGTTGTATTTGGGGTGTCGATGTCCATTTCGTACTTTGTAGGCTTTGCGGTCATAGCCCAATCGCTCCAATTCGTCTTGCAATTGCAGAAATTTGTACAATACATTTTTGTTAATTAACCAATAATAATTTGCCTCCCTATTCCACAAACAAGCTTTGTAATATTTGTCTTTAGCCAATAAATCTTTGATTCTAACATCTCCGACAATGTACTTAAAAAAATCATTTCTCGAAATGCGATAGTACTGTTTTCCTTGCAATAATTTTTTGTATTTCGCCACATCCGACAATGTATATTGAAGGTAAGATTTGTCCATTTTTTCGTAGGAAACTGCTTCAAAAGATGCTAAAACCCGATTGATTTCTTTTTGGGTGAGAATTTCCTTCTGAGGGTTTTGTAGGTCGTAATAATATTGAAGAACAACCTCTTGTACTCTCCAGTAGGTGAGAGAAAAACCAATTGAAGCAATGGTGAGTATTAGCAAAAATGTGAAAACCCATTTAATTCTACCTTTCATGGTTTCTTTTAGTTCTTAAACTGCAATTGAAGCCTTTATAGTTCAAATCCTTCAAAAATATTTTT
>JBMYXW010000314.1:0-4759 GCA_049608825.1 Chitinophagales bacterium | reverse complement strand
TCCTTTTTAGTTTTTTAAAACTTGATTAGAAGCTATATTTGCATCATAATAAAACACCTAATATAACCCTAACAACAACTAATTTTTGAAGATTGAGAATTTGCCAAAACCCTTATTTTTATCCTAAACCTAAGTAATACCCTAACCCCTATTAACAGTTTCAGTTCAGTTTAATACAAAATGCCTCACAAACTTGTGAGGCATTTTTTTTGTAAAAAACATTCATCTATTCAGTATGCCGATTCCTCCCTTCAAAATTCCCTTTCACTCTTTTTTAGTTTTTTGAAACTTGGTTCTACCTTTCAAAATATCTCAGATACTATTTTTTGGTAAAATTCGATTAATTTTAGGCTCATTAGGACATACCATTCATTGAAGTCTAACACAATTTTATACAATGAAATCAAATCCTTTAGGTTTTGGAAAGCAGTATTTTCTAGCTTTAGCGAGAGAAAACTTTGAAAAACCCTTAAGGATTGTCAATAAAATAAACTCCCGATTTAGACTATTGTAGTTTTGCTCTCAAAAACTTTTTATTGTAATAAAAATCAATCGCCTTCAAAAAATAAAAACAATAGTCTTTCTCCCTAATCTGAATCTTATTTTATTGGCGTTTCTAAACCCTCGTTTGTCCAACTGATTTCAAATATTTTTCGATTGCCATGGTCATGGAAGTAATTCCAGGAGCAGGAGCTTTTACATCCAATCGAAGCTCATATTCTTCTGCTACTCTTGCCGTTGTAGGACCAAAAGCAGCAATACGTGTTTTGTTTTGTTTGAAGTCAGGGAAGTTTACATAAAGTGAATTCAGACCCAAAGGACTAAAAAACACAATCATATCATAGAAAATATCTTCTAAGTCTGACAAATCAGAAGCAACAGTCCTGTAAATAGGTACTTCAGAATATTTAAAGGTGTTGTCTTTTAGAAAGTTAGGCAAGTCTGCCTTTCTGTTTTCAGCACAAGGCAAAAGGAAACTTTCTTTTGTACGGTGTTTTTTCAAAATATCCTTGAGAGCCATTTGTCGCCCCGTTTTGGGATAAAAAACTTTGCGTTTTCTATACAAAATAAACTTTTGTAGGTACAAAGCAATTGCTTCAGATGCACAGAAATATTTCGTTTCTTGGGGCATCTTCACCCTCGTGTCCTCACAAAGTTTGAAAAAATGCCTAATTGCATTTCGACTTGTAAAAATAACTGCAGAATAATCCAAAGGACTGACTCTGTATTTCCTAAATTCCTTACTCGTAATCCCTTCTACTTCGATAAAAGGGCGAAAATCGACCTTAATACCGTACTTTTCAGCCAAAGTATAGTAAGGCGATTTATTCGACTTGGGTTTAGGTTGTGAAATAAGTATGGAATTAACCTTGTTTCGTAGCGTATCTCCATCCATTGATGAACTCATATTTTAAGGAAGAATATTAAATAAAAGTTACTTTTAAACCAGTAATAATCCGACTACTTTATATAAAATAAGTATGGGGGCTATTTCAAAGGTGCAAAGGTACACAAAAAAATGAAATTTACTCAATCTCATCACTTGCTCACCTATCAAAAACCCTCTGTAACAGCGATATATCGTGAAAGATGAAATAACAAGGACTATAAGCCAAATAGTTCCTTGTAAGTAGATGTTATCTGCAAAAGCGAGAATTAACAAGAGAGGAACAAGGGCTGCCCCCATTACATAATTTAATATTCTGATGTTGAAAAGGTAAAATAACAATGTTTTTTTTATGGGTAAAATGTTTGCAGCAATGCGGTAGGACCAATATCGAGACAAGCTTACAAGCAATACTGTTGCTAAAATAATGCTTGCCAGTCCTATGTCTCCAATATTTTTTATCTTGCCAAAATAGCGTAAAGACAAAAATACGAGCACAGTATAAATTAAAATAGTATTGAGGTTTAGAAAAAAACTGGCGGGGGAAACACTGTAAGCGTGTTCTTCAAAAAACTGTTGGGTAAGGTTTATATTGAAAAAAGATTGTTTTACAGAATAGAGATAGGTAAAAAAATTGAAGCGGACGTATCCAAATATCCCTACAATAAACAACAAGATATAAAAAGGCAAACTATCGCTTTCGCTTTTTTTAATAGGCTGAATATCATATTCTTGCTGCAAACTATCTAGGGGTAAATCTTCGAGTACCACTCGCACCAAAGTATCGTAGGTATAGGGCAATAGGCTCTGTACACTGTCTTTTGCCAATTCACTTGAATCTGGCAAAAAGATAGTGTTAGGAGTTGCGGTAATCTGTTGTCCTTGCAAAAGAGGCGACCAAAAAAAACTCCCCAATAACATCCATATAAAGCATATACGCACCTTGCAAAACTAATGAAATTAAGGTACGAATGAAAATGAAAACTTACTTAAATTTTCGGTTCTTTGACATTTTTTTGCAAAACCTATAAAGACTACGGTAGTTTGTAAACTACCGTAGTCTCATTTCACGGATTTTGTCAGAGAACCAATTTTATTTCTTCAACCTCAATGAATTTCCCACGACCATAATACTCGACAGAGACATAGCACCTGCGGCCAGCATGGGATTCAACATTCCCATTGCAGCCAAGGGAATCATCAGCACATTGTAGAAAAAAGCCCAAAATAGGTTTTGTTTGATGATTTTTAAGATTCGTTTGCTGATCTGAATCGTTTTGGTGAGGAGCCTTAGATTTCCCTTCAATAGCACCACCTGTGCCGACTGAATTGCTATTTGAGTAGCATTACTCATCGAAATACCTACTTGTGCTTTTGCCAATGCGGGCGCATCATTGATGCCGTCACCCACCATTGCGACATTCGATTGTTTGGACAATTCCCCCACAATCTCCAATTTTTCGTGGGGCAGTTTTTCGGCATAAACTTCCGAAATTGCTATCTTTTCTGCCACCTCGTTCACCTTCGCAGTCCTGTCACCGCTCAACAAAACGGATTGAATGCCCATTTTTTGAAGGTCTTCAATAACGGACTCTGCTCCTCCTTTTAGTTCATCTTCCAAATCAATCGTAGCAATCAATTCTTTGTTTTCTAATAGGTATAATTGATGTGAATTGTCTTTTGTAGCCTCTTTCGCTAATCGGTATGAGCCGAGTTGGTAACGGTTTCCATCCAAATCTTGCCCACTGATTCCCGCACCTTTCTGCTCTTGAATATTGATGAGTAGTTTTTTTGGCGCATCCTTCAATGCTTCTGTTAGAGAGACTGCAATGGGGTGAGAAGAATGTTTTTCGAGGCTGCGAACGATGGCTTTTATTGTAGCATTGTCTTTGTCGCTTAGGTTATTGAAGTCTTTGATTTTGAAGTGACCTGTGGTGAGTGTGCCCGTTTTGTCGAAGACGATTTGTTGGATATTTGCCAGTTTTTCAATCGTACTGCCTCCTTTTATTAAAATACCATTTTTAGCCACCTCGCCCATGCCGACCATCATAGCCGTAGGCGTTGCCAGTCCCATTGCACAAGGGCAAGCGACTACCAAAACTGCAATACTGTTCATCAAGGCAGCCGAAAAAGACAAGTGAAAACCGAAATAGGCTATCAAAAAGGTAAGCGTAGCGATGCCTATAACCGTTGGTACAAAAACAGCACTTACCCTATCTGCCAATCGCTGAATGGGCGGTTGGTCGGCTTGTGCAGACTTGACCAACTCAATGATTTGAGCCAAAGTTGATTGTTTTCCAGCAGCGGTTACGGTCATTTTGATACTGCCTTGCTGCAATACCGTTCCACCAATCACCTTCTCTCCCAATGTCTTTTCGATGGGCAAACTTTCGCCCGAAATCATGGATTCATCTATGGAAGCTTCGCCCCATGAGACCTTGCCATCCGCAGGAATATTGTCGCCTGTATTGACCAGTACTTTATCTCCATTTCGTAACAAATCGGCTTCAATTTGTTCGATAACTTCCTCTCCATCTATGTCCAATATGCGTTTTGCTTTGATTTTTTGGAGATTCGTTAATTCTTTTATGGCAGTCGTTGTTCGTTGAACAGCTCTGTGTTCCAAGTATTTGCCCAAGAGTACGAAGGTGATGATGATGGAAGCTGTTTCAAAATACAAACCTTTGCCCAGTGTTTCGCTGAACACACTCACCAAACTGAATCCAAAGGCAGCCGTTGCGCCCAATATCACCAATACGTCCATGTTTGGGATGCCCGATTGAAGGGAGTGAAAAGCGCTTCGTCCAAAATAAAAACACCCAATGAGGTAAACGGGAGTTGCTAAAGCTAACTGTACGAATGGATTGTGTAAGAAGGCGAAAGGCAGGAACATCGCCAGTAATAAGGGCAAGCTAAATGCAGCACTTATTAGGAGTAGGTTCTGAGTAGAAAATAGAGACGTGAAATTTGCTTTTGAAGTCGGAGTACCTTCAATGGATAAATTGGAAATGTGTGAAATGCCATCAGGTGATTCTACTGCAACGACTTGAAATCCCAGCTTTTCAACGTTTTTCTTGGCTTCTTCAATTCGAGCTTCACCCTCAATGTCAAGCTGTGCGATGCCTGTGGCAAAATTCACCTGTACTTCTTCAAATCCTTTTTTCTCCAAAAATTTGGAAATACCCAAAGCACAATTCGTACAACTCATTCCTTCAATGTGAAACTTGACCCTTTGTTCTGCGTCTTTTAGCCCTTCAATCGCCTGCATATAATTTGTCTATTTTGTTCAAAATCTAAGCAGGGAATGAAAATTAAAATAACAATTAAAATGAAAACACTCTTGACAAACAGGTGATTGTATTTTTTTTGTTA
>JBMYXW010000313.1:0-4763 GCA_049608825.1 Chitinophagales bacterium | reverse complement strand
AGCTATTTTCATAACAATCTCCACAGGCAGGTGCGATAGGTGAATTGTTTCTAAACCCTGTTCCCAAAGGAGCACCATTTGCATTTGTTAAAGAATATGGAGCAATGATACCACCACCTATTAATTCATAATATTGATTGGGATCATGAAAATCAGAATCATTCCACCCATTATCACTTATATTATTATTCGTTGTATTTGAAGATGTTCCCGAACGAACCCAATTAAAGATAGAGTTGGTACTCTCCTCATCTGTTATAGCTGTTAACCAAACATCTTGGACATCACTAAAAGTCACTGTTGCTCCAATGACACCATCTACATCACGTCCTGGCTCATTCACTTGACTTACATTAACAGTAAATCCATCTATAGAACTTTCAAGGATGTCGCCTTTCCATTCTCCAATAAACTGTTCATTGTTTTGACTAATTGGTGTACTTGATAACTGTACATCTCCTGTATTCAAGTTCGTTAGAGTCCATTGAGAAGTACCATCTAAAATCGTTTCTGTACCAGCATTATTGATAACCAATTCAAATTCAGCATTGGGAATCCTTGCAGGGTCAAATACTTTCACATCAATAGGCGTACTACCTCCTATATAAGTTGGATTTTCAGCAAAACCATTTTCCAAAATTTCATCAATGCTTTCCTGTGTCAATTCTAAACTATTGCCACCGTTTCCTGTACCTGAAATCTGAACAACATCTGGTCCATCGCCATAATCTGCATTCAAAGTAATTCCATTTGATTGAGGAGTTGGAATGTGGGGAATACCAGTATAAACCCGTACATTATTTCTCCCTTCCAAGTAAGGTATTCTTTGGGCTGTTTCATTAGGGTTATTAGGATTGTATGGATCATGTGCATTGTAAGCATAAGCTATTGCAGTATAGTAGTATTTACTATTGTTGTTCAACCTTGAAGAACCCAATGCAAACAAATCATTGGTAATGCGAAAGGTATGACGAATCCCACCATCAGAAGGATCTACCTTCAATTGAGGCACTAAAACTTCACTAATATTTGCATCTGCAACATAATTAACCAAACGGTCAACTCCATTTTTGACATCTACTATCCCAATCAAACGAGCATTATCAGGATCATCTAAAGCCGTAACAGTAGGTGAACTTAATTGATAAATCTTGTATCCTTCAAACACATAAACAGAATCAGGGAAACCCTGCTTTGCTAAAATTGGATCAGCTTCGCTGTACCCTTCATTCGCATTATTTGATGTAGTTTCATTGTTCCAAAGAGATAAAATCAATTCTTGATCTAATTCTCGAATAGCAATATTTGGAGCATCAGGGCCATCTGTTAATTTGAAATTGTTGTCAAACAAAGCTTGAGCTTTACGGTCAGCTTGCTTAATGGCATCAAATGAAGGACAAGGATATTGAAATCCTTTGTCAATCCATACTACCCCAACAATTACGTCGTTTACTGCACCTGGTTCCAAACGGAAAGGGCCAGAAGACTGCAAAAATCGTCGGTCAGCAGGAGGATTGTTTTCCGAACATTCTGACCAAGCTTCACCATCTGTTGGATCGCCAGGGAACATATAGTCACACAACTCTGTTCCTCCACGGGCATTTCCTCCACAAGTAAAGGGCTGTCCATCTTTCCATACCCCTGCCATATAACCATAAAAGTGAGAAGCATTCTCTGGGTTACCAATCACCGAAAAGTCATTATTGTAATAAACAAAAGCAGACATTCCAATTTCTTCGGAAACCTCCTCTCCTTGATTATTAATACTAGTACGTTTAGGTCCTCGAAAAAAGTCAACCCCCAACATTGGAGGGTTTTGCCCATAGTCACCATCTTGAGCATCTCCATTATAGACAATACCCAATGCTTCTTCTGGAATACAACCTACAAAATCATCATCGAATTGTCCCAAATCAGGATCCACCCATTGACCAAAAAAGGTACTGTCTGTTGCAAAAGTAGATTTGTTGTCGATGTTGTATTTATAGAAGGTCATATTATTCACCTCATCATTCGTTGCAAATGCAAAAGCCAATGCACTTATCTCCAAACCAATAGCTTCTCCTCCTGTTTCGGTATGTACATTTCCTTTGTCGTTGAACATCCACCAAATCATTTGATCACCAAATACTGCTTCTACTTCTGAATCAATAACAGGGTAATCTCCTTTTGTAGGATCGTATTCATCTGGATTGCCGTCATTGTCCCAAAAAGGTGCTAAATTTTTGTTCGCAGGCAAAGAAAAACCATTTTGTTCAATGAACCATGGGTTGTTTTTACCTGGCCAAGCCAAGATGCTTTCTGGAATCTGCGCCAAAGGAATATTAATATTACTACCTCCAGCAGCTTCTTTTGCTTCTTCTACTCGACCAACAAAAGCATTAATATCTACACCTTTGACTTCCCAAAACCTATCAAACTGAGTACAAACGGCTTCTTCTATTTCGCCATTTCCATCCAGAGGACCTGGCCAAAAATCGTTACCACTTTGTCGGTAAGTTTGTGCAGCTATTTTCAATTGGTCAAACTGATCAATTCCACCAATCCAAAGTGCACCTGCAAACAATGAATTTTTAGATACCTCATTAGAACCCGCAGGTACTCTAGGTACTTCATAGTGGTTTTGAGTAGAAACTGGATCCCACCAAACGTCACCGCCTGTGAGAACCCTTGCTCTTACATTGTTGACATTCAAATCAACTTGAGCTGTTGAAGGATTACAATCTGCTATTTTTTCGGAAGAAGTAACGGGTTCTATTGGCTGATTAGCCACACCTATGTTTTCCTTTGCAGAAAGCGTCCCAAAGCAGCATAGAGCTAAAACTAAGAGTATGATTTTTTTATTATACATAGGACGTATTTATTTTATAATTTATATTTTTCGATTGTTTAAAAACTGTCATCCCATCCCTTTAGGAAATTAAAGTAAAATCAATATCGGAAATCAAATAATTTGCTTTTTTTCAAAACAAGTAATGTTTTATACCTAATTTCCGATATTCGACATTTTAGAATCCTAATGATACCCCAACACGAATACGGCGAGGAATACTGTAATTGTTCGGATTCTGTACCTTAATCAAGTACTGATCTAAAAATGCTTGTGTACTTACTTGGGAATCTAAAGTTTCCAATCCTGTTGGAGAAGTAACATATCCATCATCCAATGGACTGCCTGTAAAGTCATATACATTGATGATGTTTTTAGCATCCAATAGGTTTTGAATCAAAAGATATACATTCAAATAAGTATCCTTCTTACCTTCTTTTTTGCCAGAACCAATTTTGAAATCTTTCTCCAAACGAGCATCCATTCTAAAGCTCCACGGCAAACGAGAACCATTTATCGTACCTTCAATAGATGGGCGACTCTGAACACCAAACTGTGCTTCTGGTGTTGCAGCAGCCTGTTGTGTAAAAGGAGTACCCGATCGACCTCTTATAATAAGGTTCAAACCTGCGTTTGCCAAAATGTCAGTATTACCAATCTTCGGTCCATTGTATTTGCTACCTTCACCATAACGGAAATCAAAATTAAGATTAAGCATGTGACGAGAATCATAACTCAACGGGAAAATTGCACGTAAGTTGGGCTGTCCAAACTGAATCAAGTTGGCTTGAGAACGGTCTCCCGAACCTGTACCATCTGCAAACTGAAGTGTATAGTTAGCAGTCAATCGTACATTTTTAGTTCTACGCAAATCGTAAGCAACTTCTACACCTTTTACTGTTCCAAAATCAATATTTCCGTAAGTATTATAAGTATTTGGAGCTGCAAATGTTACAGTTTGTACCTGTACCATGTCTTTCAATTCTCTGTAAAAACCCGATAAGGTAAGAGCAGAAGAATTTGTTAATTTTTGTTTGAAACCAATTTGATAATCAATCGTTCTTTCAGGCTTCAAGTTAGGATTGTCTATTACGCCTGCTCTTGCTGTTTCTGCAAAATTGTACCAATCATCAGGAGTAGCACGAAAACGATCCTGTGGGCGTTGAGAAAGCACATCATAGTGAGCAAAGAAAATCGCTTCATCCGAAATATCAAAAGAAAAAGAAATACGAGGCATCAAGGTTATTTGAGGATCATAGTCTTCAAAAACCAAAGAAGGATCATAATTTTCATCATCCTTAATATCTGCCTGTCCTTCTATAAAGAATGGAATCGGAGAAGCTCCACCTTGTAACAATACATCTGGGTTTTTCAAGGCTTGTCCATTTTCGTCAAACCATTGATCACCATTTCTATACCCTAAAATATCCGTAGCATCTGCATTTCCATATACCACAAAGTCTTCACCAACAGTAGAAGGATGTGTAATTGTTTCTCCCCCTACTTGTGTTACCTCTGCTGCTCGTTTGACTCCTTTGATTGGAGAATACTTGTCTTTAGGTACTTGAATATTCGCATCAAAACGATCTACTCTCAATCCTATATTAAACAATAAATCTTTCAAGTAGAATTTATCTTGAATGTACCCAGCCATATAGATAGGTCTCAAGGCATCAATCGGACGTGTTTTAAGACCTGTAACTGGGTCAGTAGCTCTCCAAAAATCTTCAAAAGTTGGTTTGCCTGTTGATTTATTACCTAAGTAATCATAGCCATAATAATCAATCAAAGATGAATTTCCTCCTTCTCTGTAAAGTTCATCGGCAGAAAACATGTCTAAAGAATATTGATCAGGAGTTATATTGAAAGGATCTACAAATTCGGTGTCACCAAAACCTAACCTATCACGGAATGTTCTATCAAAGTATTTTTC
>JBMYXW010000312.1:0-4772 GCA_049608825.1 Chitinophagales bacterium | reverse complement strand
CGCTTGGAGACTACTTATTCACAAGCTTACCAGCAGGTAACTACTATGTACAGTTCAACTTGCCAACAGGCTACCAAACTTCTCCTCAATTTGCAGGAAGTGACTTTAGAGGAGACAGCAACGCTGACGAAAACGGAACAAGTGACACAATCGCATTGGGCGAAGGCGAACAGAATTTGACAATTGACGCAGGTATTTACATTCCTGTTCAGTTGGGAGATTTCGTTTGGTTGGATGACAATGGCGATGGTAGTCAAGACAATGGCGAAGCAGGTATTGAAGGAATCACCGTTGTATTGTTGGACGAAAACGGCAACGTGTTGGCAACAACTGACACAGACGAAAACGGTTTCTACTTGTTCGACAACTTGGCACCAGGTACTTACAGTGTACTCGTGCCACCATTGTTGCCAACAGGTGAAGAACCAACAACTTTCATCCAAATGGAAACAACTTTGACTTCTGGTCAATCAGACCTTGACTTGGACTTTGGTTATTGGATTCCTCCAGTGAATGCACTGGGTGACTTTGTATGGTTGGACGAAAATGCCAACGGTATTCAAGAAGATGGCGAGCCGGGCTTAGAAGACATCGTAGTGAATATTTACGATGCCAATACAGGCGAATTGGTGAACAGTACATTGACAGACGAAGACGGTTTCTACTGGTTTGATGGCTTGGGAGATGGCAGTTACTACATTCAGTTGGACAAAATCTCAGGTACATTGGAAGTGACCGATGCAGGAGAAGGAAACGAAACCAACGATAGTGACATCAATGGAGATTTGACTTCTGACATTGTGACCTTAGAAGGGGGTATTGACTATCCCGACTTGGATGCAGGTCTATTTGAAGTAGCTGGATTGGGTGACTTTATATGGTTGGATTTGAATGGCGATGGAGTACAAGACTTGAATGAGCCAGGCATTGAAGGTGTACCTGTGACGCTTATGGATGCAGATGGAAACATCATCGCAACAACAACTACCAATTCTGATGGAAATTATTCCTTCAATGGATTGACCCCAGGTGCATACACTGTGGCAGTACCTTCAGTGGGAACAAATGGAGAAACATTGACAACTCCAATGGAAATGAGTACAGTCTTATTCTCAGGCGATTATGTTGATACTTTGGACTTCGGTTATGAGCCAGTAGAAGGAATCAGCAGTTTGAGTGGTGTGACTTGGTTGGATGCAGATGGCGATGGTGTGAGAGACTTCAATGAAGGGGTTTTGGGCGGCATCACCGTAATCCTATACGATGGCGACGGAAACGTAGTTGCTACAACGGTTACAAACTCTGATGGAAGCTATGTCTTTGCAGGATTAGATGCTGGCAATTACAGCGTTGAAGCCGAAACGACTGGACCAAACGGTGAAACGATTACGACTCAGCTTGTATTGAATACTGAATTGGGCTACAACGAACACATTGACGGTTTGGACTTCGGTTATGAGCCTTCTGATGGATTGGGAGCGATTGGAGATTTGGTATGGTACGATACAGACGGCGATGGCGTGAAAGACCCATCTGAAGTAGGTGTTGCAGGGGTGATAATCACTCTGACCTTGCCTGATGGCACAACGATTACCACAACAACAGATGCAACAGGTTTCTACTTGTTTGACGATTTAGAACCTGGCAACTATGTAGTGACTGTGGGCGCAGGTCCTGATGGCACAACGATTACGACTGCCAACAGCTTCAATGTGAATTTGGGCGAAGGCGACCAATACTTGATTGCCGACTTTGGGTTCATGCCAGAAGAAGAACTTTTGGGAGCGATTGGAGATTTGGTTTGGTTCGATATTGACGGAGACGGAGATTTGGATTCGTTTGAGATTGGACTTGGTGGCGTGACTGTTACGATTTACAATGCAGATGGAGAACCGATTCGCACCGTGATTACAGACTTGGATGGTTACTACTTGTTTGACAATTTGCCAGAAGGTGAATACACGATTGGAGTAGATGAAACAACAGCTCCTGATGGCTTGATTCCTTCAACACCTACAACGGTTACTTACAATCTATCTTCGGGTGAAATTTACTTGGATGTGGACTTTGGCTTTACGATTGACGGAGGCGGAATGCCATTTGAGTTCTGTACAGGTGAATTGACCACTGTTGAGTTGTGTGTAGATTTGGAAACGGGAGAAACCTTGATGACCGATGGAACACAAGCAAACTCGAATGGAACTATCATACCTTCGGCCGAAAACTGTGTGGAATATACGCCAGAATTTGGCTTTGAAGGAAACGAAATTGTAACACTTACGATTTGCGACGAAAACGATTTGGACGATTGCCGCCAAGAAGTATTCTTGCTTGCAGTTGGTTGTTTGCCTCCAAATGCAGTAAATGATGTGGCTTCAATCGCGCCAACTTCAACGAGTATCAACGGCAGTGTAACGAACACAACAGCTGGTTATGATGGTATTGAAGTCAATGTATTCAACAACGACTACGATATGTGCTACGACAATTGGACAACTGCCATCACTGACCAGCCTGCAAATGGTACGGTTACAATCAGCACAACAGGTGTGATTGACTATATACCGAATGAAGGATTTGAAGGTGTGGATGAAGTGACCTACGAAATCTGCAATGAGTGTGGTTCTTGTAATACTGCCATCTTGTCGATTGATGTGACTTTACCAGCAGTAGATTGTGAAACAGAAGACATCAACCTTTGTGTTGCACCGATTACACCTATCGAAATCTGTCCTGATTTCTGCTTGGATGGTGACTATGAAATCACCTCTGCAACGACTACTTACAATTGTAGTATTACAATAGCAGGTGAATGTATCACTTATACTGCCTTGCCACTATTTGCAGGAGACGACATTGTAGAAATCATTGCTTGTACATTGGACGGAACAGTTTGTGATACAAGCTATGCTTACATCACCGTTTCCGATGATTGTAGTTCATTGAACAACCCTCCGATTGCAGTAGATGACAGCGCAGTTTCGCCTCTCGGCAACACGATTGCGATTGATGTATTGGGCAACGATTCTGACCCTGATGGAAACAACTTTACCATTACTTCTTTTACCGAACCATCGGCTGGTGTAGTGATTCAGAACGGTAATTTGTTTGAATACACACCGCTTCCTGGCTATGTAGGCGAAGATTCTTTCACCTACCAAATTTGTGACTCAAATGGCGCATGTGACGAAGCAACGGTAACGATTGAAGTAACAGGCAAATCTTGCAAAGATACCTTGTACTTGTGTGCTGAACCTTTGGAGCCTTTGGTAATTTGTCCTGAATTTTGTGACCTTGCAAACAGTGATGATGTGACCATTACCAGTGCAACTACGACTTACAGTTGTAGCTTGGAAATGTTGGACGATGGCTGTATTCAATACACTGCCTTGCCACTATTTGCTGGCTTAGAAACCCTTACCATCGTTGGCTGTAATGCCTTCGGACAGTGTGATACTTCTTATGCGGTGATTCAAGTGACAGGCTGTAATGATGATGGACCGGGTAAGACCTCCCCTAACCCCTCCAAGGAGGGGAATGATGTGGCAATGTTTGAGGACGTTGCATTGACTATCAATAGTATCTTGCCTGTTCCTGCAAAGGATTTTGTGACCATCAACTTTACGATGTTGCCAGGAGATGCTACGATTGAAGTGTATGGAATGACTGGTCAGCAGATGAGTGTGAACAACCTTTCTTCTAAGAATACGCAGAATATGGTTCGATTGGATGTCTTGGATTATCCGATTGGAATTTATATTGTGAAGATTCAAGTGGGAAGTGAAGTTATTTCGAGTAAGTTCATTAAGAGGTAATGGACGGCAGACGTTTGACGGTGGACGATAGACGGACACTTGATGATGGATAATGGTAAATAAAAAACGGCTTTTTCTACGATGGTGTAGAGAAAGCCGTTTTTTTGTTTGCCGCTCAAATGTCGCCTTGTTTTTCAAACGAAGGCGAATTTTCGCTCATTCTGCCAACATAGTGAGAACTTGACGACACTTGAAAAGTTCGTCAACGTTTGAACGGAAATATTGGACGGAATGAATTCCATACTACTGTATTATTTTGGTTCTTGCAATTTCTTGATATGCTTCAAAAAAGCAGGCTGTTGTCGGCGAGCAATCGGGACCTGCCATTGCCATTTGCGGTGGAGATAAACGATTTTCTCACGGCTATCTATAGTGGTGATGTAGCGAAGATGCACGATGTATTTGTGGTGTGGACGCACAAATAAATGGGTGGGCAATTCCTTCTCAATTACATTGAGTGGAAACAATACGGTGTGTTGCTTGCCATCTTGGGTGTGAATGATGGAGTTGTTATCTGCTCCTTCAATGAAAACGATGTCGAGATGAGCGATTTTGTGGAACAAATGGCGGTCTTTGTAGTAGAAAAAATTGGCTTGTTCTTGTAGAGAAGTAGGAGAGTGCGTATTGGAGGAATGGGCAGAAAGTCGTTTTTTGGCTTTCAAATCTGCTTCCAATTGACGCACTTTTTCTTCACGTTTCAACAGTTTGTAACACTCTTTCTGCAAATCTCCAACTTGACTCGTTAGGTTGTCAATCAGCTTGTCTTTGTCCTCCAAATGCTTCTGCAAAAGTTGGATTTTTTCCTCCAATTGTGCTAAGTTTTGGTGGTAAGCGGCATTTTTATGTCGTTTCATCAATGGCAATTCTGTTACCAAATTGTCAATAAAGTGCTGCAATTCTTTGGTCAATTCAAACCATTCTCCGTGCAAGCGAAGGTGTGGAAAAAGTGAATGGACA